>CALKJV010000025.1 GCA_937995505.1 uncultured Bacteroidia bacterium
AGGCACCACAGGCCGCCCGAAACGAAGGTATACCGGGCCCTCCCACTGGGCAGCCGCCAACGTAGCCAGCCGCGTTTGATTGTAATCGCAGGGGCTCAGTACAGTCATGCCCGGAAGGCCCCGCATGAGGCCGAGGTCTTCCAGCATTTGGTGGGTAGCGCCATCCTCGCCGAGGGTCAGGCCCGCATGCGAGGCGGCAATCTTGACATTTTTGCCGGAGTAGCAGACGCTTTGGCGGATCTGGTCGTACACCCGCCCTGTGGCGAAGTTGGCGAAGGTTCCCACAAAAGGAATAAATCCGCCAGTAGCCAGTCCGGCCGCGACGCCAATCATATTAGCTTCAGCTACGCCGCACTGGAAGAACCGCTCTGGAAAGCGTGCCGCAAAGGCATCCATCTTCACAGAGCTCATAAGGTCGGCGCTCAGGGCTACGATGCGCGGGTCTTTTTCGCCGGCTTCTAAGAGCCCCGCCCCGAAGCCCGAACGCGTGTCTTTCGCGCCTGTATCTATGTAGCGAGGTCGCATATCAGAAGTCGCCTAAGGTAGCAGGTAGCTGGGCAAGGGCTCGTTCGTATTCAGTAGGGCCGGGCGGCTTGCCGTGCCAGCGGTAATCATCTTCCATGAAGTCTACCCCCTTTCCCATGGTCGTGTAAGCTATAATCATCACAGGACGGCCCTGGCCGCTGCGCCGTACGGCTTCTTGCAGCGTCTCTAAGATGGTAGGGATGTGGTGGGCTTGGTGGAGAGAGAGTACTTCCCAGCCGAAGGCAGCCCACTTCGCCTCCATGGGGTCGGTATTGAGCACCTCTCGGGTATCGCCGTCAATTTGCTTGTAGTTGCGGTCTAGGATAGCGATGAGGTTATCTACTCGGTGATGAGCGGCAAAGAGCGCTGCTTCCCAGATTTGGCCTTCGTTGGCTTCGCCGTCGCCTATCATGACATATACATGGTGAGGGTCGCCGGAGAGCTTTTTGGCGAGGGCCAGGCCGATACCTACCGAGAGCCCCTGCCCAAGCGAACCCGTGGCGATGCGCACGCCGGGCAGTCCTTCTTTGGTAGCGGGATGCCCTTGCAAGCGGCTATTTATGCGCCGAAAGGTGGATAGTTCTGACACCGGAAAATACCCTGTGCGCGCCAGTACCGCATACCAAGTGGCACAGATATGGCCATTGGAGAGAAGGAAGACATCTTCTCCGGCGCCTGTGGGGGAAAAAGGCTTAGGCCGATGCCGCAAGTGCGCGCCATATAGCGCCGCAAATATATCCGCAGCGCCTAAGGCCCCTCCGGGATGGCCCGATTGGGCGGAGTAAATCATACGGATGGCATCTCGGCGCAGCTGAGCGGCGAGCTTTTCCAGCTCGGCTATTTCCATGCGCCCCAAAGTTAGGGGGAATGCAGCTCTACTCCTGAAGCTTTCCATCGTAGGAAAATTCGATAGAGGTGAGTAGGGCGGAGCTGTCCTCCGAGCCAGAGGCGGTCTTTGCCGCCGAGGGGGGAGGTGTAGTTGATCACTGCGTAACCATGTCCCTCCCACTTCACGGCTGCGGGAAACGCTGTATCCCCCCATCCGGGTAGATCGCGTATCCATCGCACCGTGTACCGTAGGGTATCTATGAAGTAGAGGGCGGTTCGCTTGCGGGAGAGGGAGTAGAGAGCGAGGTTAGCCATGCGGCGCAGGCGGCGGGGCCACCAGCGGGGGGCTTTATCCGCTCGACCGGCGAGGTTGCGCCGAGCAATGAGGTATAAGCCATCCGGCCCTTCCAGAAGCAAAGGGCTATCGTATTTCTCTGGAAGCGCCACATACTGCCAGGGGCCTTCTATGCCGCTTGACCAGCAGAGGTAGCTTCCGAGCCCTTCTGCGCGAGCTATCGCCCACAACTGCCCACCCCCACCGATCCAGAAGTCTGTTTCGGTAGCAAAAGGCGCCGTAAGCTGGGGAGCGGTACTGATAGGCTTCCAGTTACGGCCATCGGTACTGTGTAAGAGGCGCACTTCACCCGTATAGGCGGGGCTGTAAAGGTTCTGTCCCCAGTATACTGTCAAGTAGGCGACGCTGTCGTAGTTGCGGGCGCGCCAGGGTACCCAGCCTCTCCAGCCCACCTGTAAGAGCTGCCAAGGGCCTCGACCAGCCCTACACAGTCCCTGGATGCCCTCCGACTCAAAGCGCCACGGTCGGGCACTCCCTGTGAAAAAGTACAAATACAGTGTGTCCTTCCATACAAGCCAACGCGGCTCACGCACATCACGCCCTAAGCGTAGCACAGTATCGCAGCTCCAGTGCTCCAAGTCAGTTGAAGAGAGAATGCGCAGCTCAGCTTTACGAGAGGGGAAGTGGGTAGGAGCGGTACGCAGCGCTAAGAAGTACAACCCCTGGTACTGGACGAGGTCCACATTATTGTGGCTGCGGTGGCGGGGCGATCCAGGGCAGTGCAGTTCTTCGGGCTTTAGCTCACGCAGCCCTTCCACGGCGATTTGCGCCCAGCAGCAGGCCAAAAGGAACCCGTACCGCATGTGCAAAAGTAGCCCTGCCTTGCGAATCGTACCTTTGCCCCATGGCCGGCGAAAAGATCATCTACACCATGGTGCGCGTCTCCAAGGTGCTCCCCCCCAACCGCTACATCCTACGCGACATTTCGCTCTCGTACTTCTATGGGGCGAAGATTGGCGTAGTCGGTCCAAATGGCTCTGGAAAAAGTACCCTCCTGCGCATCATGGCGGGTGTGGATACCGCCTTTGAAGGGGAAGCCAAACTTTCCCCTGGCTATACCCTGGGCTACCTCCCCCAAGAGCCTCAGCTGGACCCAGACAAGACCGCCATTGAGATCGTGCGCGAAGGGGCCCAGGAAGTGTATGACCTCCTTGCGCAGTATGAGGCGGTAAGTATGCGCTTTGCCGAGCCGCTCTCTGAGGAGGAGATGCAGGCCCTTCTGGAGGAGCAGGCTCGCCTCCAAGACGCGATAGAAGCCGTAGATGGCTGGAATATTGACAGCTACATCCAGCAGGCGATGGAAGCCTTGCACTGTCCACCGCCAGATTTGCCGGTGCGGGTGCTGTCGGGCGGGGAGAAGCGCCGTCTCGCCCTCGCTCGGCTCCTCATCCAGGAGCCAGATATCCTCCTTTTAGATGAGCCTACCAACCACTTAGATGCCGAATCCGTGGCTTGGCTGGAAGCTCACCTCCAGCAGTATCAGGGCACGGTGATCGCGGTTACGCACGACCGCTATTTCCTTGAGAAGGTGGCAGAATGGATTTTAGAGCTAGACCATGGGCGAGGGGTGCCTTGGCGGGGCAACTACTCCAGCTGGCTCAAGCAAAAAGAGCAGCAGCTCCAGCAGGAAAAGGCTTCACCGGAGCGCCAGAGAGCCCTGCGCCGCGAGCTGGAATGGATCCAAATGACCCCCAAAGACCGTGAAGCCCAGCGCAAAGCCCGCCTCACCGCTTACGAGCGCCATCAAGAGAGCGATCTAGAAATATTCATCGCCCCAGGGCCGCCCTTGACCGAGTGGGCCTTACAAGCAGAGGGACTTACCCTCCGCGTGGGCGAACGAACCCTCTTTGAAAACCTCTCCTTTGCCGTACCGCGTGGCGCCGTGGTCGGGATTATCGGTCCTAACGGCTCAGGCAAAACCTCCCTTTTCCGCCTCATCGTCGGTGAGCAGACCCCTACCGCCGGCCAGCTCAAACGCTCTCCCAAAGCCGTCATCGCCTATGTAGACCAGGAGCATCGGGTACTTGCCCCAGAGAAAAAGCTCTTGGAGCAGCTCTCAGGCGGAGCAGAATACCTCCAAGTTGCCGGCCGAAACCTCCATGTGCGAGGCTACCTGTCCCGCTTTGGCTTTACAGGGGCAGACCAAGAAAAGTACATCCGAGACCTCTCGGGCGGTGAAAAAATGCGCTTCCACCTCGCCTATGCCTTCCAGCAGGGCGCTAACCTCCTCCTCTTAGATGAGCCTACCAACGACTTAGACATTCACACTATCCGAGCCTTAGAGGAAGCCTTGGAGGCTTTTACAGGAGCCGTGCTCATCATATCCCATGACCGATGGTTTTTAGACCGCATCGCTACGCATATTTTGGCTTTTGAGCCAGGTGAAGGAGTCTTTTTCGTGGAGGGCAGCTGGTCGGATTACGAGACTACTTGGCGCCCCCGCCTCGTCAAACGCCCGCCACCCAAGCACTTCTATCGGCGCCTGCGAGCGGTAGGGGGGTAGTAGGTCTTTGCCTTACCACTTGCAAATGCCAAAAAAGTTGTACCTTTGCGCTCCCGTGCGAAAGTGCGGGTGGGTTCTTTGAGAGGCAGAGAGAAGCGACCCAGCCAAGCCAATGCGCACCTTGTAGGGTGCGTGCGCCGAAAGTGCAGCTTGGCTCTTGCAAATGCGGAAATTTCCGTATCTTTGCGGTCCACTCTTTCGCAGAAGGGTCGGTGCAAGGGGTACTTGCAAATGCCAAAAAAGTTGTGCCTTTGCGCTCCGCTCTCCTCGCTGTAAAGTGAGAGAGAAGCGAGCGTGAGCATACGAGGCCGAGAGGCCTTGAGAAGGGTTGGTACTTTGACAGCTAGGGAGAGAGTCAGGAGCTTGTGCGAGTTATAGCAAGGAGAGTT
>CALKJV010000026.1 GCA_937995505.1 uncultured Bacteroidia bacterium
AAGCCGAGATGTCTGGCGGCTTTGAGGGGATTGGGATAGAGTTTCAAATCATTGACGATACGATTCAAGTAGTTTCGCCGATTCGGGGGGGGCCCAGTGAGCTCTTAGGTATCCAGTCCGGCGATAGGATCATAGAAGTAGATGGCAAGGTCGTGGCCGGGAAGGGGATTACAAACCAAGACGTTATCCGCATGCTACGGGGCAAAAAAGGCACGCGGGTTCGTGTAAAAATCCTACGGCCAGAGGAAGCAGGTGTATTAGAATTTGAGATTACGCGTGACCGAATACCGATCCATGCGGTGCCTTTCGCTTCTAAGATTGGAGATGTAGGGTATATTCAGCTCACTCGCTTTTCAGAGACTTCTCATGATGAGCTGCGTAGGGCTCTCCGAGAGCTCAAGAAAGAAGGGGTGAAGGGGATCATTTTAGACCTTCGGCGCAATCCCGGTGGCTACTTGCACATGGCTCAGCGCATTGCGGATGAGTTTCTTTCTGAGGGCAAAAAAGTAGTTTACACCCAAGGGCGGGTCCCAGAGAGCAACACGAGTTATATTGCGACCGCTTACTACGGTACTTATGAGCAAGGCCCTCTTATTATCATGATTAGTCCTGGGAGTGCTTCTGCTAGTGAGATTGTGGCTGGGGCGGTGCAGGATTGGGACCGAGGGCTCATCGTAGGACAGCGCTCCTTCGGCAAAGGCGTGGTACAAACCCAACGCTACCTCCCCGATAGCTCCGCCGTACGGATAACCTTCTCGCGCTACTTTACACCCAGCGGTCGCTGTATCCAAAAGCCCTTTGAGGGGCTTACGGCCGAAGAGTATGAACGCGACCTTGAAGAGCGCCTCAAGCGGGGAGAGTTTATAGATGAAGAGAAAGTACCTATGCCGGACTCCCTCAAGTACCGCACAAACTCTGGACGGATTGTATATGGCGGGGGTGGGATCATTCCCGATATTTTTTTCCCTATAGACACCACGCAGCGGGTTCATAGCTGTGCTTTGGCGGCCCAGCGCAAAAACCTCTACCTTCTCTCCGCACAGGCGTACATTGCGCAGCATCCTGAGCTGAATAGAAATTACAGCTCTGCGTATGATTTTGCGCAGCGATTCCAAGTAGATAAGGAGCTATGGGCTATCTTTGAGAAAAAAGCCAAAGAGCGTGAGCTTGCTTGCGACTTTCAGCGTGACTCGGTTCGGCGAGATGTAGAATGGTATCTGCGCTCCTTTGTGGGGAAGCTAGTTTTCGGAGAAGAAGCACGCTCCTTAGTGGAGCTTGAGCGAGATACGGATTTCAAACGCGCTTTGAAACTCTTGCCCGCCGCAGAAGAGCTTGAGCGCACCGGCAAGCTGGATAAAGCGCGGTATAAATCCATAGTTTCTTCTACCAAATAGCCCTTGAGCCAAGATGCCTGAGGACAGCCGCAGAAATCTTCTGTCTTCGCCCTTGACGTGGCAGTCGGAGTTGGATCCACAGCAGTGGCGGGCTGTTTCCCATCCTGATGGACCCGTGATAGTCTTAGCGGGGGCAGGGAGCGGAAAAACCCGTGTACTTACCTATCGCATCGCTTACCTTTTAGCGCAGGGGACTCCCCCAACGGCTATCCTGGCGCTGACCTTCACGAATAAAGCCGCCGAGACCATGCGCAAACGGATAGAGACGCTGGTAGGTAACTTGGCCCATGGAGTCTCCATGGGGACTTTCCATAGTATTTTCGCTCGGTGGCTCCGCTATGAATTGAAAGGTGCACCCGTCCAAGCGAGTTTCACTATTTATGACGAAGAAGACTCTAAGGCCGTCGTGAGCGCCATCCTCAAAGAACTCAACCAGGACAAAAAGCTCACAGATTCCATTCGGCGGCTCATCAGCTTCTGGAAAAATCAGGCTTTAGACGGGAGCGAAGTACGCCCCTCTACTCCGACAGAAGCCCTCGCCCAGAAAATATACCCTCACTATCAAGCTCGGCTGCGGGCTGCCCAGGCCTTAGACTTTGATGACCTTTTACTAGAGACCCTGCGGCTCTTTCAGCAGGAACCCATCCTGCGCCGCTATCAGGAACGCTTTCGGTATATCCTCGTAGATGAATATCAGGATACCAATCCGCTCCAGTATCAGATCCTTCGGCTGCTGGCCCAAGCGCACCGCAATCTCTTTGTAGTAGGAGACGATGCCCAAAGTATCTATAGCTTTCGGGGCGCTGACATACAGAACTTTCGTCATCTAGAGCGCGACTTTGCGCCTGTATCTATCGTGCGACTGGAGCAGAACTATCGCTCTACGCCTGAGATCCTCCGCTCAGCGAATAAGCTCTTAGAGACCAGCTCGGAGCTCTACGCTAAAAAGCTTTTTACTCAAAACCCCAGTGGCCCCGCTCCTGAGCCGCATATAGACTTTCTCAACTCTTCTGAGGAAGCGCAGTTCGTGGTCAAAAAAATTCGGGATCTGCGCATGCGCTATCATCTTCGGTTGTCGGACTTTGCGATTTTGTATCGGGTACACTCGTATTCTCGGCCTTTTGAGGACCAGCTGCGCCGGGAGCGGATCCCATATCGTCTGGTGGGGGGCCTCTCATTTTATCGGCGAGAAGAGGTAAAGCACCTGCTTGCGTTCTTACGCTTCGTACTTAATCCAGAGGATGAGCAGGCATTTCTGCGCATTGTGTCGGTGGTAGGTACAGGGGTAGGAGAGGGTACGATAAGGCATTGTCAGCGGCTGGCCGGTGAGTTAGGGTTTTCGCTTTGGGAGGCTATTCCTCGGGCTATACCGCAGTTACGGGGTCCGGCTCAGCGTGCGCTTCAGGCTTTGCACCAGCGTCTGATGCTTTTGCGGGAGTCGGTGCAAGGGCTTCCCTTGCCTGAAGCGGTAGAGGCTATCTTAGAGATGAGCGGACTGCTGGCGTATTACCAAGACAGTGACCAGGCGCAAGAACGCCTGGAAAACCTACGCGATCTGGTAGCAGCGGCTCGGGACTTTGCTCGGGATGTCGGCCCGGAAGCCTCCTTAAGCGCTTTTTTAGAGCAGGCGGCTCTCGCCTCTTCAGCAGAGGACCCTGAAAAAGGTGCGACCGACTGCGTGCTCCTCTCTACCGTGCATGGAGTGAAGGGGATGGAGTTTTCTGCGGTCTTTCTCGTGGGGGCCGCAGAAGGGTTATTTCCTCTCACCGTAGCAGGGCGAGAAGGTAACACGGAGGAGGAACTGCGTATCTTTTATGTGGCCCTTACCCGAGCGGAAAAGCATCTGTTCATTACCTGTCCGAGGTTTGATACGCGCTATGGCATGCGGCCGGTGGTGGTGAGTAGATTCGTGCGGCAGATAGGCCTAGCGGAGGAGCTTCCCATGCCTCCCGCGGTAACAGGCCTGCGCCCGCTTCCCCTCAAGCCCCACCCGGTATCCCCTACTAAGGGATTCTCGCCACAAGACATAACCGCTCCAGAACAGATCCAAGTAGGCTGCCGCGTAGAGCACACGCATTTTGGGGTTGGGGTAGTGCGCCATAGGGAAGAAAATGGCGCTGCGGGGGTGGTGCAAGTAGAATTTGACCGGGTTGGCCTCAAACGATTAGATTTACGCTATGCAAAATTCCGGCTCATCACCGACTCTTAAGTGCCCGCAGCTGCGGCCTAAGAGTGAAGGAGGTATCTGGCTGCGAGATTTTCTATCCGCTGCAGCAGAGCAGTTGCCCGAAAGTGCCCGTCCCTCTTTTTTACGGCAGGTTCTTCGGTGGTGGCTCCATGCTGAGGGGGGGGATCGCCTTTCTGAAGAGGAGCTACGGCTGCGGCGAGGGCGCCTGTATGCCAGTCTACCCCCTGGTTTGCGCAAATACTTTCCTTGGGAGGTCCCTAAGGATTTACCTCCGCCCGTTGTAGAGCGGCCTTCCTACCCGAATGCCCATACCCCTTTCCGTCAGTATGGCTTCTGGGCGTCGCGCTGGATAGATGGGCTTCTACAGCTCTCGGAATCAGAGCGTTCTGCGCTCGGGGCAGCACTTGTCCGGTATCTCTTGCAGGCAAGCCGAAACCATGCAGGGCCTTTAGAAGAAACGGCCGTGCTGGAACACCTTTACCTGCTGAGCGGAGAGCAGCTGCGACTACCTGTGCAAGGGATACAGCTTGAGGCAGCCTCCCCTCCTTTAGAGCGGCGCAGCTTCCGAGGGCGAGGGCGTCCCTTTCATCGCCGAAGATGAGATTTCGGATCCAGGGCGGCAATCGCTTACAAGGCACTTACACCCCCCAAGGCGCCAAAAATGAAGCCTTACAAGTCATTGCGGCTGCCCTGCTTACGCCTGAGCCCGTAGAGGTGTATAACCTACCTCGCATCCTAGATGTAGAGCGGCTGCTTGAGCTCGTGGCTCGTTTAGGTGCGAGGGTGGAGTTTCTCTCTGACCATGCGGTGCGAATTCAGGCGGAGGAGGTCGTGCCTGAACGGCTTTCAGAGCCCGAGGGGAAGGCCCTTTTCCGGAGCATCCGAGGCTCTGTGCTAGTAGCGGGCCCGCTCCTAAGCCGTTGCGGAGAGGTTTTTCTGCCGCGTCCCGGCGGAGACAAGATTGGGCGGCGGCGTTTAGACACGCACCTTCTGGGCTTTACGGAGTTAGGCGCTGCGGTCTCATACGATGAGGCACGGGAAGTTTTTTACTTGGCAGCTCCCCGCCGTCTGCGGGGACGCTTCATCCTTCTTGAAGAAGCTTCGGTTACAGGCACCGCTAACCTTCTCATGGCGGCAGCCCTTGCAGAGGGAGAAACCATCTTGTATCATGCGGCTTGCGAACCGTATATTCAGCAGCTGGGGACCTTACTCCAGCGCATGGGTGCTCATGTGGAAGGGCTAGGCACGAACCGCCTCTCTATTGTGGGCGTAAACCATCTGGGGGGGGCTTCACATACCCTCCTCCCTGATGTGATGGAGATAGGAAGTGTAGTGGGGCTGGCGGCTATGACCCAAAGCTCGCTGCGTATTGCCCCGGTCCCTTCGGTGCATTTAGGGCCTATTTTACATCCCTTTCGGCGCCTGGGGATTTCTACGCAGCTGGAAAACGAAACCCTCCTCGTAACCCCTCCTGCCATTTACGAACCAGATACCCTCTACGAAGGGAGCATTCTCACGCTCTCAGACCATACCTGGCCGGGTACCCCGCCGGACCTCCTAAGCGTACTTCTGGTCGTAGCTACGCAGGCGGCTGGACATGTGCTCATTCATCAAAAGATGTTTGAGAGCCGACTGTTTTTCGTGGATAGGCTGATTGAGATGGGGGCGCAGATAGTATTATGTGACCCCCATCGGGCGATGGTGTTAGGCTTAGGGCGTCGGATGCAGCTGCGGGGCACTCGCATGAGCAGTCCTGATATCCGAGCGGGTATGGCCCTTTTAGTGGCGGCCCTTTCGGCGGAGGGCGAAAGCAGTATAGAGCAAGCCGAGCAGATTGAGCGGGGCTATGAACGCATAGACCAGCGCCTCCAAGCGCTGGGCGCAGCTATCGTCCGCGAATGAGCCTACCAAAAAGAGTACTTTTGGCACATGAAGCGCCCAACCAACCTCCGACAGCAGCGCTTCGCCGCCGAGGTCAAGCGCATCCTCAGTGATGTGCTGCGAGAAGCAACCGAACAGCTGCCCGAGCTCCAAAACCTCCTCGTAGAGTTGAGTGATGTACGGGTAACCGCTGACCTTCAGCAGGTGCGCGCGTATGTGCTTATCTCTCCTACGGAGAAGATGCCCTTTGTAGTGCGCCTCCTCAATCAGCACCAGCGCACCATTCGATACCAGCTCGCGCAGCGTATCCGCCACCTCGTGAAAGTCATGCCTACCGTCCAATTTTTTGCAGATGAGGTGGAGCTGCGGGCTCGACGGGTAGACGAGATTCTGCGAGAGCTGCCCCCAGCCGAAAAAGCAGACTCAGACTCTCTCTCTGCCGAAGGTCGCGGGGAATCATAGAGGGCCCTATCGTCACCTTGTCGCATGCTAGCCGAGAAGGGTTTCACGAGGTCTGCCCCTCTCGTATGGCGGTACCTTTGGCGTAGCCCTCGCCCTGTGACGCGGTGGCTCGTAGGGCTCTCGTTTGTGGGACTTATGCTCTCTGCTTGGGCTTGGGTAGTCGTCTCGTCCGTCTTCAATGGCTTTAGCAGCTTTTTGGAAGAAGTTTTTCAACGGGTGGACCCCCAGGTGCGAATCGTCGGTGTGGGCCTCTCCGACTCTCTGCGTGTCGCTCTGGAGGGTTGGCCCGCCGTAGAGAGCGTAGCTAGCGTGTATGAGCGGATAGGCGTGCTTAAGTATGGGCAGCGTCAAGTCGTAGTACGGGTTCGGCTGGTAGACTCTACGTATGCTCGGGTCAGTCGGATAGGCACTCAACTGGTGTATGGCGAGAGTTTCCCGTTGGCGCAAGGCACCGTTCTTATCGGTTCTGGTGTGGCTATGCGCGCAGCGGTACTGGATGCCCAGGAAGGGCCGGTCTGGCTTTACGTGGTCTCCTCGGGCCGCGGAATCCTGGTCTCCGGATTAGAAGGGCTACTGCGCCGCAGGCTCGTCGTACAGGGCGTCTTTAGCGTGCAGAAAGAGTACGACGATAGCTGGGTGATAGCCCTTCAGCGCGACTGGCCAGAAGTGCGCGGCGCATATGATGTTTTAGAGCTGCGCCTACGAGACGGAAGCGATCCCCGTTCTTTTTTGAAAAAACTGCAACCGCAGCTGCCGCCGGGTTTAGTAGCGCAGGACCCCCGAGAGCAGCACGAAGGGCTCTTTCGTATCCTCGCACAAGAAAAGGCCTTAGCTCGCTTCGGGCTTTTATGGCTTATCGGGCTCACCGTGAGTGGTGCGCTCAGTACTCTTTCCACATTCGTACTACAGAATCGGCGTGACTGGGCTCTCTATCGTGTGCTTGGGGCTTCTCGCAGATGGGTAGAACGCCTGCTCCTGGGAATAAGTGTAACCCTCTTAGGCACGGCGGGATTCTCAGGAGCGGCCCTAGGCGCCTTTACTGTTTGGACCCAAGAGCGATTTCAGTGGGCGAAACTTCGCGGGGGAGAAGACTTTCTGCTCTCTCATTTCCCCGTGCGCCTGAATGGGAGTGATTTCCTGTGGCTCGGTCTTATTTTGCTGGGAATAGCTCTCGCGCTGGGAATGTATATGCGGTATCAGCTCAGGTCCATGCAACTTCGTGAAGCCCTTCAAGGAGAGTAGGCATGCGGTGGATTTGGATTTTGGTCATAGGGGGGATGGGGTGGGGGCAGAGCGACTCGCTTGCGCGTCCCCGTATCGGCTTAGTGCTATCGGGTGGCGGGGCCCGAGGCGCTGCGCATGTCGGCGTGCTGCAAGCCTTAGAGGAGGCGAGAATCCCGATAGATTACATCACAGGTACCTCTATGGGGGCGATGGTGGGCGCTTTTTACGCAGCGGGCTATTCGCCGGCCGAAATGCTCCTCCTGATGTACCGCGAAAATCGCCGTTGGCTAGAGCCTGGGCCATTTTACCGAGAGTACATGTATTATGCGCCCACTCGCCCTTACGATATTACCACATGGGAGATTCCTCTGGACTTTCTTTCTCGGGGGGGCCTGCCGCTGCCTGAGCAGCTTATTTCCGACTTTGAGCTCAACCTCGGCCTCAACGAGAAGCTTGCTGGGGTGACCCTGGGGGTTAAAGGCAACTTTGATAGCCTTTTAGTGCCCTATCGGGCAGTTGGAGCGGATCTATTTCGGCGTCGTCCTGTGATCTTTCGGCGGGGAAGCCTCCCTTTGGCCGTACGGGTATCTATATCGGTGCCGCTCTTTTTTGCGCCCCTCACTACTCCAGAATATACCAACCTCGTGGATGGGGGCGTATATGACAACTTCCCTGTGGAGCCCATGCAACGGGAGTTCAAGCCAGATTTCATCATAGGCGCTCATGTAGGAAGCACGCCCATGACGCTGGAGGAGTTTCGGGAGAAGGGCTATTACTGGCGGCTTTTTTCGCACCTGTCAGACCCTCTTAGCTGGCAAAAGATGCCTGAACGCGGATTCTTTATCCAACCGGACTTGGGCGACATGAGCGGTACAGATTTCTCTTCGGGCCCGTTGGGGTTTGCTGTACGGCGGGGCTACGAAGCCACCTTAGCCTGCATAGATGAGCTGCGTGAAGCCATAGGTTACCAGCAGAGTGACTCGGTATCCTTGATGACCCGCCGTGCGCAATTGAAGCGCTATTGGAATACCCCTGTGCCTCTGAGTTCGGTAGACTTCTATCCGGCCACGCCGGCACAGGCATTCTTTTATCGGCGGGTACTCCACTTGCGGTCGGGAGATACGCTGGCTGCGGACCTACTGCGGCGGCGGGCGTTTGTATTGCGAAGGGCAGCGCCCTTCTACAGTCTTTTCCCCCTCATAGAGCCAGATACGGTGCGAGCGGGATACGCTCGGCTCACCATGCTCTTGCGTTCTCGGGGGCCGTTGGCTTTGCGGGCAGGATTGAGTATTTTTTCTCCTTCAGGCTATGGAATCCAAGTGGGGGCTCGTTTAGAGCGCGTTTGGTGGGCAGGCTGGGAAGCTGAAGCCTTATTTACCCAAGGATCCTTTTTACAAGGTCTGGAGTTTCGCACTCGGGTACGCCCGCCGATTCCTTTGGATGTGCGGATTGTGGCGGAAAGTCATCTGTACCGGTTCTTGTATCAGTCTCTGGGAGCTTATTGGCTTCCTCTACCGAGTCAAGCGGGGGTTTTCTCTGCGTTTGACCAAGTTTCCAGCGGGGTTCAGTTTGCCATACGGCGCTTTGAGGCGCAGCTCTCGGTAGAACGCCAGAATCTCGAGGATAGATATCCTTCTCCCTCTGGCGAAAGGGCATTGCGAACCCAAGCTACCAGTGTAGCCTTTCGGATGCTGGTGGATACCGAAGATGACCGTCAATATCCTTCTGCAGGAGGACGGCTATACGCAGCTTTCTACCTCAATCGCGCCATAGAACAGCCGACCTTTACAGGCGCTCTCTATCCGCGTTCCGAGCATTACTGGCCGCAGGCGGTGATCCGATTTCGCCAGGGACTGCCTATCCTGAGCAGTGTAAGTGTAGGCGTGCGAGCAGAGGGCGGGGTCTCTCTCCAGCGCCCGTATGTAGACTCCACTCCCACCGTGCTTGCTTCCCCAGCGTTCTATCCTTTTCCGGAGAGTCCGACGCTATTTTTACCGGAGCTCTACAATCGGGCTTTTGGGGCTGGAGGGGGGTATCTCTCTATCCGCCTCCTGTCAAAGCTTTTTCTGCGCCTGGAAGCTTATGCCTATCAGCCTTTGATACGCATAGAACTTCCAACTGTGACTATGCCCGCAGGTCAGCTCCTGTGGTCTCCCCAATCCTTGCCACCTCTGTATCGGTATTTTATGGCAGGGGTATTTTATCGGACTTTCTTGGGACCTTTAGGGGCCTTCTTAACTTATTACGATCGGCAGCCACAGCCCCTGCGTATATTTCTCCATCTGGGCTATACGCGCTTTTTTGATAGGCCGTGGCAGTGAGCCTACTAGCAGGGAGGTTTGCGCCAAAAGAGCTACCTTTGGCGAGATGAAAAAGCTACTTCACCTGACAGACTTCTCCGAGGTTGCCCGAAATGCGTACGAGTACGCTGCCGCAATCGCCAAAGCTGTAGGCGCCGAGTTGCATGTCGCCCATGTATACGACCGCCCCTACGCGAGCATCGCCTACCAAGGGGGGCTTTCAGCCGTCATAGATGCCGAGATGGATGAGAAGATCCGCGCTGAGCTGCGCAAGCACCTGGAGGCCTATGCCACCTCGGTGCAGACGGAGGGGGTGCGTGTATTGACCCATTTATGGGGCGATATGACCGTCTGGCGTCCCCAGGAGTACTTGGATAAAGTACCAGAGACGGGCCTGATTGTGGTAGGGACTCGGGGCGCCACTAGCTTGTGGCATGGGGGTCTCTTCGGTACTAATACTGCTCGCCTCATCCGAAATAGCCCCATTCCTGTCCTTGGGGTTCATCCGCAGAATACCTATAAGCCCTTCAGTAAGGCGCTCCTTCCCATAGATGTTTTTGACGAACGCACCATTTCTCTTATTCAGCGTTCCTTAGAGTATCTCAAGCCGTGGACCGGCCTCAAGCTATCGCTCCTCGTGGTCAATACGCCGTATGTCTTTTACGATACGGCCTCTATTGATAAATTTATCACGCAAGTGCGTCAGGAGGTGCACTACGAGGGGCTAGATCTTAAGGTATACAACGATATTTCCGTAGAGGAGGGGCTACGCCAAGCGATGGAAGCGGAAAAGGCGGACCTGCTTGTTATGGGAACCCACGGTCGCAAGGGACTGGCGCAGCTTCTTTTCGGCAGCATCACCGAGAATGTAGCCCAGCACCTGGCATATCCGCTTTTGGTGTTTCCGTTAGAGGCTAAAGGCTAAGGCTTCCGCTGCTATGTGCCCGCCGAGCCCCTGTCCATTGGGGGTGAGTGTTACGCTCTGCAAGCCATCGCAGTAACCCTAAAAAGGCAAAACCGATAGCTTCTCGGTACTCTACTAAGCTGAGCGGCGCAGAGATATAGGTCAGGCCGGCTTCCTCGGCTTTCTGGAGGAGAAGCCTATGCAGGAAGCTATTGTGAGTGCCCCCGCCAGTGAGGGTAAAATGTTTCGCTCCCACCTGCTGTAAGGCCTGGATGAGGCTCCGCACAATGCAACGAGTAGCGGTATGTAGCTTATCAGGCAGGGGAGCAGGGTGCTCTAAAAAAGGCTGTACAAACCCTTCCTGCACTACTGCGTTGCTTAGAGCCTTAGGGGGCAGAAGCTGTAAGAAAGGGTGGCTCTGGAAAATTTCGGCTAAGGCAGGCACATACTGCCCGGCTCGTGCCAAGCTGCCCGCTGGGTCATAAAGCAGTTGAGGATTGTAGGCATGGGCTAAGGCATTCAAGAGTTGATTGCAAGGGCATATATCGTAAGCAAGAGGAGTGGGTAGATGGGTGAGGTTGGCAATACCGCCGAGATTGAGAAGGGTCTCGTAGCTGGCGAAAAGCTCTTGGTCGGCATTTGGAATGAGGGGGGCTCCCGTGCCACCGCTGGCTATATCCCGTGCTCGGAAGTGGGAAACCACCGGCTTCCCTACCAGTACGCGTAATCGCTCTGAGTCTCCTAAGCTCCAGGTAAGCCCCTGCTCAGCCTCGTGAAAAACATTGTGCGGATGCCAGCTGAGGATATCATATACTCTGCCAGCAAAACCCACCTGCACTTGCTGTGCAGTCCAGTCGGTATAAGTGATGCTAAGCCTTAGGAGGGGCTGAGCAGCCAGTGTGGCAGCCGCCAGTAATTGCTGACGCAGCGAGTCGGGATAGGGGAAGTTCTGTGCGGTTAGCAAGGCAGAGCTCCAATGGGGACCTTGTCGGGCCAGCTGTACGAGAGCGGCTGTGACCCCATCGGCTGAGCTGCCGGCCATAAGCGATAGCACGCGATAGCTACCGCCCCAAGACTCGGGCATAAAAGGCGCTTAGCTTAGGAAGGTGCTGGGCTCGGTCGTAATGGGTCTCTGCGAGGCAGCGTGCCGCCGCACCCAAACGAAGGCGCAGCTCAACATCTACATATAGGGCAGAAAGGCTTTCTACGAAATCTTGCGGAGTTTCAGCGAGGAGTAGGTGCTTGCCCTCCTCGAAAATCAAGCTTTCCGCAGCGATAGGCGTGGCTACTATTGCCCTTCCCATAGCGAAGGCTTCTATAAGCTTGATGCGTATGCCGCTGCCAGAAAAAAGCGGCGCGATAAAGATAGGGTGAGCTTGCAAGAAGGCTTTTGCATCGGGTACGGCTCCCAAAATGTGGGTATGTGCGTCAGCATAGCGGTAGAGCCATTTAGGGCAATTTCGGCCGGCGATGAAGAGCTCGGCCCTGGGGTGCTTGCGACGAAAGATCGGCCATACCTGCTCAAGGAACCATACGATTCCCTCCTGATTTGGAAGCCAGTCCAGCCCCCCAATAAACCCCAGCGTGGGGGGCTCGGTATCGGGCGGTGTGTAAGGGTAGGCTTGCACTTCTATGCCAAAAGGGAAGACCTCCATAGGGCCAGTATAGCCGGCATTTTGGGCCCAGTCGGCTTCTTTCTCGGAGATAGGCAGCAGTCCGGCGTAGGCATGAAGGATGACCTGCTCGTACCGATAAATTCGCTTAGCCTGCAAGCTAAAGTACCAGCGCAAGGGCCAGCGCTGCTCCCGGGCATGTCGCTGCCAGATTTGCCACTCTATATTGTGTAAGCGATATACGGCGGGCGTAGACAGGTCTTGAATATAGGGCGTGAGGTATGGGCTTTCTACCTGTATTAGGTCGGGCTGAAAGGTCTCCAGCAATCGCCGAAGGGCTTCGCGATAAGCTGGGGAAGAGAAGCGATCTACATGGTAGGGTCTGCGAGTCAGTAGCAGATTTCGTAAGGCGCCGAAGGGAGTAGGACGAGTATCTACGGCTACGGCCGTAAAAGGTACTGGTGTGGGATAGGTAGGATCGTAGGGATGTTTATAGGTGCTCATTGTGAGGCCATGAGCTTGCCAGCCGGCACCCTTCCAGAGTTCTATAAAGTAAGCGTTCCCTATTGCGCCGCCGTCGTATGGAGGATAGGGCGGCTTGGGGGTTAGTTGAAGGAGCCGCACTTAGAGCAAAGTCTTTGGCGGGGAGTCAGGTGGTAAGTCGGGGGGCGAATCTGCGGTGGGGTTCGGAGTCTCGGTCGGGCTTGGCTCCCCCTCCGCTTCGGGCGCTATGCCTAATCGCTCCAAGGAAGCCCGCATCTGAGCCACATGCCACTCCGCCTTTTGCCGTAGGAGTGCCCGACGAAACTGCTCTTGAATAGCTTTGCGCTTAGCCAGATCCTCCTTGTAAAAGGCTTTGAGCCGCTCGTACTCCTCCGGACTATACACCATGTTCAGAGCAAAGGCTCTTTACCTTCTTTAGAACGGGGCTCGCGTTCCGCTCCGCCGGGGCTATCCGAGGCAGAGGGGCTTTCTAACCCTAGTTCTGCTTTGAGGCGAGCGAGGGAATCTTTAGCTTGGATGCGCTCCATCTCTTCGTCTATTTTGAGCCGAGAGGTGTCTATGCTCTCAAGGGCTAATTCCAAGCGAGCTTCATTTTTGGCGGATTTTTCTTGCAAGCGCCGCACCATCTCGTCGTGTGTCTGGTCAATGCCCCCTACCTCAAACTGCTCAAAAGCATCTGCAATTTTCGCCTGCCATCGGGCTCTTTCGTACTGCTGGAGGGCGGCGCGGGCTTCTTGGATCTTGCGTTCTCGCTCACGCATGAAAAGCTTTTTTACTTCCAGGGCTTTTTCGTAGGCTTTTTGCGCAGCCTCCAGCTCAGCTTGTGTCTGCACTATGCTTTGTTTGAGCTTTTCTATGCGGAGGGCGTACTGCTCGGCTAAATCTTCTCGGTTTTGGTTTAGGGCAGCCTTTACGCGAGCGACAAGCTCTTGATACTCCTTCTGGTATTTATCCAGCTCTTTTTGTAGGAGGGTGACGGTAGCTTTGACAGAAGCAATGTGCTCGTTCATTTTGGGCACTTGCTCGTTGAGCTCGCGAATATTCTGCTCTAAGATGAGCTTTGGGTCTTCTAGGGTTTCTACGGCTTTGCCGAGCAGGGCGCGGATGGCGCGCTTAAAGCGTTTCCACAGAGACATTGGCGGTAAAGGAAAGGAGATGGTCAATTTCGCTGGCGGGTCCTAAAAAGAGGGGAGTGCGCTGGTGGATTTTTTCGGCAGGCACCTCTAATAGGGCTACTTTCCCGTTGGTAGCTTTCCCCCCTGCCTGCTCGGTCAGCCATGCCATGGGGTAGCCCTCGTAGAGGAGGCGGAGCTTTCCTTCGGGCTTTTTGACGGTGCCGGGGTACATAAAGAGGCCGCCCTTGAGGAGGTTGCGATGGAAGTCCGCCACGAGCGAACCCACATACCGTAGGGATTGGGGCTTAGAGGCCGTACGGTTACGAGCGTGTAGGTCTGCTACATAGCGTTGGAGGGCAGGCTCCCATTCGTGCAGCTGATTATCGTTGAAGGAGTAGTACTGACTCGTGGCAGGCATGCTTACTTGCGGGTAAGTAAGTAGGAATTCGCCCGCTGCTGGCTCTAAGGTAAAGCCATGTACGCCCTGCCCTGTGGTGTAGAAAAGAAGTGTACTTGTGCCGTATAAAACGTACCCTGCCCCTACTTGTGCGCACCCACCTTGCAGAAAGTCTGCCACCTGGACCGGCTCGCCAGCCGGAGAGACCCGCTGATAGATAGAAAAAATAGTGCCGACGGGTACGCCTACATCTATATTAGAGGAGCCATCTAAGGGGTCAAAGAGCACGACATACTTGCCATTGGGGTTTGTGGGGACGATATCCTCTTCTTCTTCTGAGGCAAAGCCCGCTACATGCGGATTTTTGCGCATCACCTGGCTAAAGAGGGTATTGGCGAGGTGGTCCAGCTTTTGTACGGATTCGCCTTGGATGTTTGTCAAGCCCAATTCGCCCAGGACATCGGCGAGAGAAGCTCGTCGCAAATAGAAGCTGATGAGCTTGGCCCCTAGGCCAATGTCGCGTAGAATTTTGGAGAAAGCACCCGTAGCATCGGCCAGTTCCTGCTGCCGATCTACGATAAACTGCTCCAAGGTAATCATGCGGAGAGAGAGGGATTCGAACCCCCGAGCCCGCGGAGCGAGCTACCTGATTTCAAGTCAGGCCCGTTCGACCACTCCGGCATCTCTCCACGGCAAAGATACAAACTCTTGCCAGGTGCTATCTAAGCTGTATATTTGCCCAGCTGCGGATTGGCTACTTTTCATATGCGCAAGGCGATAGGCGTAGGGGCGCTCATTGTGCCCTATCTCCTCTGGGCCCAGGCCCAGTCTACTCCTTCTGGTCAGATCAGAGCGATTACGACGGCGGTGCCCTTTTTGCTGATATGCCCCGATGCACGAAGCGGAGGCATGGCTGAGACGGGTGTAGCCCTCCAGCCCTCTATGTACAGTATGCACTGGAATGTAGGCGCTCTGGCTCTCATGCCCGAAAGGATGGGAATAGCTTTTTCTTATACTCCATGGCTACGGGCATTAGGTATTGGCGACATCAACCACCTCTACGTTCCCTACGCATGGAATATCAGCGAAAAAGCTGGAGCGATAGGCGCTTCGCTCACTTTTTTCAGCTTGGGCAAGATAGAGTTTACAGACAATGCCGGCATCAAAACAGGCGAGTTTGATGCAAATGAGTTCACCTTCTCTGGGGGTTATAGCCACATCATCACGAATAACCTCTCTGCCGGCGTGGCCCTCAAGTACATCCAGAGCAACCTCACGGGAGCTACCACAGTGGGGGGGCTTTCTACGCAGCCGGGGCGTTCTGTAGCGGGCGATTTGGGCTTCTTCTATCAGAAAGATTTCACGCTCAAGGTCAACCCGCAGCCCCTGCCCCTTACCCTGCGCTGGGGCGTGCATATGAGCAATATCGGCGCAAAAATGGCCTACACCTCCTCTGGGCAGAAAGACTTCTTGCCTGGCAACCTACGCGTAGGCTACTCACTAAGCCTCAAACTGGATGACTTTAATAGCCTTACCCTCGCCAACGACTACAATAAGCTACTCGTACCCTCGGCTGGCGGTGCGGCCCAGGTCGCCCTTCTGGAGGGGATGTTCAAGAGCTTCGGCGATGCGCCGGGCGGCTGGCGTGAAGAGCTCTCCGAGGTCTACTGGAGCCTCGCAGCCGAGTACGATTACAACCGTATTTTCCGAGTTCGGGGCGGATTCTTCTATGAGGACCCGATGAAAGGCAATCGGCGCTTTGCTACCTTAGGTGCGGGGCTGAGTTTCCGACAAGTAGGGCTGGATGTGGCGTATCTGACTTCGCTGGTACAAAATCATCCCCTTCAAAATACCCTGCGTTTCAGTCTGTACTATCTCTGGCGCTGAGGGAGTTCTGGGGGAGGCTTTGCCAGAAGCTTAGGAGGCGAGCCAGAACGAGGTCAGGCGTGAGGCTTCGCATGCAGTCGTGATGGTGCTTTGGGCAGCGAGCATATCCGAGTTTGCTGCAAGGCCGACAAGCGAGATGTCGGGCTTCTATAGAGAGAGAGGCCGTCTGCCAAGGACTCATTCCAAACTCGGGTATGGTATTCCCCCACAGCACGAGGGTGGGGGTTTGGAAAGCCGCGCCTAAATGCGCTGTACCGGTGTCGTGTGTCAGCAAAAGAGAGGCTTGCTCAATGGCCGCAGCGGTCTCCAATAGAGAGTACCGCCCTGCGGTTACGATGACGGGCTGGGAAAGGGCTTGGGCTATGATTTTTGCTTCGGTCTGCTCAGCTGACCCTCCTAAGAGCACTACGGGCCACCCTAGGCCCTGAAGCAGCGCTTGGAAGTACGGAACCGGCCATTTTTTGGTGTTGTAGGTGCCTCCTACTCCCACCGCTAGCCAAGGGCGGGGTAGAGCTTCTAGCTCCGATGCGACTTTCTCTCGCACGGCCGGAGGAATGTGCACCTCCAGAGGGCCCATTTGCTCGGGAGCGATACCCCAGGGCCGAAGCGCCTCTGCGTACCGTTCCACGATGTGACGCAGCGGTCGGGGATGTTTCCGACGCACCATCCCCCACTTGCGCCAGTTTTCCTTCGGGAAGCTCGTATATCGCTCGTACTCCAAACGCCAGCGTAGAGGGAGAGTGCGTAGATTTTTCTGAAGGTCTAGGATACCGCTCCACTTAGTAGCTTGTAGCTGTGCCGAAGGCGGCCAGGTATGCACTGTGGTGAGCAGCGGGTGATGTTCTAAAAGGGGGAGGTAGACCGCTCGGGTGAGGTAGTGGAGCTTGGCGTCGGGGAATCGTTCGGCTAGAGCCCGAATGAGGGGGGTTGTTAGGACGACATCCCCCATGCTACTGAGCCGTACGAAGAGAAACCTCACGGACAGGGCAGAGTATCGGACTCTTGATAGGCAATCCAGGCGATGGGCGGTTGCTCCCACCCCTGCTGTCGAGCGCGTAAGGCAGCTTCTTTATTAGGCTCAAAGAGATTAGGGTAGAGGAGAAAGAGCGGCTTTTCAGCAGCCTCCCAGCGGGCTTGATACGAGCGGTGGTCCGTGGTAGGGTAAAAATGCTGATAGTCAATTCCCAAAAAATTCCATGCCTCCAGAGCGGGCAAGCTATCGGGTGCTCCTGCTGCAAGGCCCCACTGGAGGGTAGGATTTTGCGTTCGGAGGGTGTCTAAGAGGTGTGCCCACTCCGATGAAGTGAGCGGGGCTTGAGCCCAGCCACGTCCAAAAGCTACGTAGGTTACTTGCGGATAGGCAGCCAAGAAGGGAAGAAGGTCACCCAAGAGCCATTCCCGCAGCTTTTCCTGCCAGAATTGAGCAGCTTCTGTCCCTCGGGGAGGGAAGAAAGCTGTATCGCTCCATGGCCGCTCTAAGATAATCAGCTGGGCAGGCAGTTGCTCCAGTGCCACGGTGAGTGCATAGCGATGTCCAGAGAGCCATTCTACTTGGTCGGTAAGGGGATCCCGACGCAGTTCTAAGGAGATGGCCCAGGGGAGTGTATCTGTAACGCAGGCTTCGGGCAGGGTAGGGAGGGTTTCGGCTCGGAGGTAGAGATGCCTCCACCTTGGGGGGGCGGGTTCCGTGGGCGCTTTACAACTGCCCAAAAAAAGAAAGCCAAGCCCCACGGGGCAGAGGACTTTCTGCCGGAGGTGCTGCATGGCTACAAAGTAATCAGACTGGCTCTGGGTACGCAGAAAGCATTACTTAGCGGGCTGCGCAAGGCCCAGATGCGGTAGCCCCATGAGCAGAATCTTCCAGTCAAGCATCACAGAATAGCGATGTGCATACATCAGATCCACACTAAAAGCGTGAGGATAGTGTTCTCGCAAAAGCTCGGTAGTGAGCACGCCTTCTTTGAGGAGGGGCATCTCTTCAGAAGGAAACTCACTATAGCTAACAAAATGATAGCGGCCAAGCAAAACTCCCACAAGGCTTTTGAGTGCGGCCAAAGGCTGGTGATAAATCCA
>CALKJV010000027.1 GCA_937995505.1 uncultured Bacteroidia bacterium
TTGGGCTCGTAGCGAAAGGCTATGATAAGGATATCGTCAGTTTGTTCATTTTCACCTCGCCAGTCGCGCAAGCGCTGCTCTAAGGTGCGCTGCTGCTGCTCCATAGGCAGGGCGTGGATCTCGTCTAAAAGCTCGTAGAAGCGACGAGTCCCCATCCGAGGGCGAGTAGTACCGGCTTGGTCGGCGTAGCCGTCAGAGAAAAGGTAAAAGATATCCCCCGGCTGAGGGTTGAGTTTATAGCTGCGGAAGGGCACATCTTTGAAGAGCTCGGGATCATCCGCAATGGCGCGGGGCGTGGGGGCTACTTCCTGCCGCTGACCTTGACTGTAGTAGATGATCGGACGCTTAGAGCCCGCGGCGTAGAGCTCACCGCTCTGTAGGTCAATCTGCACGATAGAAAGTTCCGCACCATCCTGCACTACACCTCCCTGGGATTGCTTTTGGAGCTTTTCACGCACTTGCATATCTACTACCTGCAAGAGGGCAGAGAGATCGGTGATTTGCATTTCATTCACAGCATATCCGAGGGCATTGCTTACGAGCACACTCATAAAGGCGCCGGGTACGCCGTGTCCGGTGCAATCCACGGCAGCGAGATAGATATAGCGGCCCGCCTGCTCCGCAAACCAGTAAAAATCCCCACTAACCACAGCTTTCGGCAGATAAAAGATAAAGCTCTGCGGCAGATAGTAGCGCACCAGCTCTTCACTAGGCAGTAGGGCGCGTTGGATGCGCTGAGCATATACGATACTATCTTCCAGCTCCTTCTTCTGCTCGAGGATAGTATGATAGAGGGCAGCATTTTCCAGCGATATGGCAAACTGGCTCGTGAGGGTTTGGAGAGTATTTTGGACCTCCCGCTGCTCTCGCAGAAAGTCGCTGGCTTCGCTGCGCTCTAGCACGACATAGCCCAGCTCGCGCGCACCCTGGAGCCGTATGGGGGCAACGAGGAGATTGGGGGCTTCTTCTAGCATAGCCTGCTCTATGGCCTGCTGTACCTCCTGACGCAGTTGGAGTACCTTTTCAGGGTCAGCATAAACGTCCAGGAGCTGAACCTGCACCTTACGGGCGAACGAGGAGAGGGTATTCGCCATGGCTTGGAGCCGAATGCTTTGCTGCGGGTAATCTACCACGACTTTCGCCGTGGAGAAACCAACGGTATCCGACAAGCTCTCAAAGTACTTCTCCACGAGGCGATGGAGTTCTCTTTCGCCGGAGAGCTTTTGAGAGAGGGCATTTATGTCGCGCAAAAGGCGGGTATACAGCTGTAGGCGAATTTTTTGGAGATAGGCTTCACAGGCCTCCTCTACGGTAAGCATGAGGTCATCTTCTCGCCAAGGCTTCATGACATAACGATAGAGGCGGGCGTTATTGATAGCATTCCGTACCGCATCTAAAGTCGCCTGCCCTGTGAGGAGAATCTTATAGGTATCGGGCACTCGCTTATGCGCTTCTATGAGAAACTCATCTCCCTTCATGCCTGGCATGAGCTGGTCAGAGATGATGACCGCGACCTCTTGCCCATCCGCACGAATCTCCTCAATTAGCTCTAAGGCCTCTTCGCCGCCTTGGGCTACTTCGCATTCAAAGCGCTCACCTAAGCGATTGAGAACCTGCTCTTGAAGGCTATCTAAAATTATCTTCTCATCATCTACGCAGATGATGACAGGCTTCTTTAAGGGCATATGGGTCTCATCGCAAGCCGAGTTTCTTCAGAGCGGTGTTGACATAATTTATAAGGTCTTCTTCGCGCCAGGGCTTTCGGATATAGGCATAAAGGTTTGCGTTCTGGAAGGCATTTTCTACGGCTTCAGGGTCAGCTTGCCCTGTGAGCATAATGGTAACTGTTTCTGGATAGCGCTCGTGAAGCTCTATGAGGAAGGTATCTCCCTTGATACGAGGCATGAGCCAGTCGGAGATTACGAGCACCATCTCATAGCCCTGAGAAACCAGGTCTTCTATGACTTCCCAGGCTTCATCTACACTCTCCGCAATCTCGTACTCAAACTGGTCGCCAAAAGTAGAGCGAAGCTGCTCTTGAAGGCTATCCAGGACAATTTTCTCGTCATCTACACACAAGATGGCACGCTTTACTTTTCTTTCTTCCATAAGCTTATTGTGTTGATTGGAGGTTTTCTTGGGCTGTAGCGGTAGCTTCAAAAGGAGTTTTTACAGGAATACGAACGAAGAAGGTAGTTTTGCCGGGCTCACTTTCAAAGTAAATGCGCCCTCCATGCTTTTCTATGATGCGGCGCGAGATGTCTAGGCCGAGCCCGGTCCCTTCTCCCGCAGGCTTGGTAGTGAAGAAGGCTTCAAAAATCTTGTCTTGGATCTCCTTAGGGATACCTGGCCCCGAATCTGTAAAGCTCGCCACAATCTCCTCTCCTTCTCGCACTACCCGAATATGCAGGGATCCTTTCCCTTGCATGGCCTGGATCGCATTGGACACAATATTAGTCCAGACCTGTGATAGCTGGTCAGGTACGCCTAAGATAGCAGGCAGATCGGACTCATATTCCCTCGTGACCTCAATACCATACTTGAGCTGGTTATGGTAAATAATGAGTACGGTATCAATGGTTTCTGAGATGCTCAGATATTCCGGGCGCTCCTCTGCACCTTTTCGGGAGTAAGACTTGAGGGCAAAGACGATTTTTTGGGTTTTACCCACAGCGAGTTCTATGTTATCAGCATTGAGTCGGAGCTTACCGATATTGCCTGCCATTTCAATGATAAAGCTGGCCTTGGGGTGCTTGAGGAGTGGGAGGAAAGGGTCTAACCCCTCAAAGAGACCTATCTTAACCAGCTCTTGGGCCAGGGAAGAGGCGTTAGGGATAGAATTTTTCTCCAGCCATTCCGTCAGCTGCCGGCGGTACTGGCGCTCTTCTCGAGAAGTGAGCGACCCTGTGAAGCCTAGAGTTTTTTCTACTAGCTGATGAAAGAGAGGAGCTAGGTCTCCTAAAACAGCAATAAGCTCGGGATACTGCTTAAGGGTTTGGGGTAGTGATTTAGAGATATTGGTGGCAGAGGCGCTGATCGCTCCGATAGGCGTATTGATTTCGTGCGCCACCCCAGCGATGAGCTGACCGAGCGCAGCCATTTTTTCAGACATGATGAGCTGCTGCTGGGTATTTTTGAGGTCTTCGTAGGCTTTTTCTAGATCTACTTTGGCGGCTTCGAGCTGCTTGTAGCTTTGTTGGAGCTCAGCGGTTCGAGCTCGGACGACAGACTCCAGCTCACGATTGCGGGCCTCCAAGCGAGCCGCGTTCAGGCGCACGACAGCAAAGATGAGAAAGACAGCCAAAATTCCATACATCAGATAGGCCCAAGTGGTGCGCCACCAGGGAGGCAGCACCTGGAAGCTATACCGAAAAGGTGTAGCTTCTACCCCCAGAGGCGATATAGCTTGCGCCTCTAGCGTATAAGTACCCTCCGGGAGGCTAGCGAAAGGAATCGCTGCCCCTGACTCCAGATAGCTCCATTCCGATTCCGAGCCTTTTTTGAGGAGGCGGTAGCGAAAGCGCACAGCACTAAGCCCGCCATACGGGTCTATCCATCCGAGAGAGAGGCGCCCAGAAGCCAAAGTGTAAGGTACTTGGGGCACAGCAGAGGCCGGCTGCTCAAAGGTCAGGCGCAACTCCTCCGCGACAAAGAAACGCCCACCCCAGAGTACAGAGTCTTCACCAAGGATAACTTCTCGGATGAGAGTAGGAGGCGGCTTTGCCGGCTCAAAGGTAAGTTGTCCAATCACAAGCTCGTTTTTATAGGCCGCCCAGACCTGCTGCCCGGCTACTTGCACCACATCCGGTCGGCGACCAAGGGCGTTGAGGGAGAAGGGTTTGCCTTCTAGGAGCGGTACGGCAGCATATCCGCTTTGTGTGCGAGACAGGACTCGCATGCCTTCGCGCAGCCGCAGGAGCTGGGTAGCACCTACTTTTGGCAGATGGTCTACCCGATCTTCTCCTAAAATTGCCTCTAGCTCAGGAGAAGGCTCAAATCGTTTGCTAGCCTCTCGGTACACAAAGATTCGTTGGCCGCTCTGTGCGAGAAGCAGCCCATCCACGAGGCCGACGTAATAGTTCACTTTTTCAAGGCCGAGGGATTCTTCGTCAGCCTCTACAGCGCCGGTGGAGCGATTGAGGCGGTAGACTCCCGTAGAAGTGCCTATCCAGAGGGCCTCTCCCTCCTCTACAAGGCTCTGCACATCAGCGCCATATAGGTTTGCTTGCTCTTTCCAGCGCCCGCCTTCATACTGGATGCGGTAGAGGCCACTGCGGCCATAGACATACGCTTGGTCACTACTTGTTGTAGAAGGCGCTATTCCCACGAAAGCTTTTCCTGTAATGAGGGGGGTTGCTGTCGTGCCTGTGATCTCATACAGCCCTCGGGAGCTTGCCACGAGGACTCGGCCTTTGAGGGCGGCCAGATCCCAGCACTCTCCTTGCAGGCCTTCCACACGCTGTACAGTCCGCTGCCCCAAGGAGACCCGGAATAGCCCTTGGATAGTAGTTAGGTAAGCTTGTCCCCCTTGCGGCAAGATGCTGGTGATGCGACCCTCAATGTTCATCACAGGGCCATAGGTGCGGAGGGGCAGGGCATATAGTACGTGCGTTAGCCCCCGGCCATGCGATACCCAGGCATTCCCAGAGGCATCCACAAAAACTGCGTAGATATCCTCATCCGGAAACCCTTGCTTGCGAGTCCACTCCGAAACGGTTTGACCCTTAGGGTCTATTATCAGTACCCCACCGTTGAGGGTACCTATAAGGAGGTGATTGTCCAGTACGGCGGCACGATAGATGCGGTTTTGGCGCAGGTAGGCTTCGGATTGGGGCTTGAGCGGGGTGAAGTTTCCTCTGCCTTTTGACTCAAAAATGCCCCCTTCATCGGTAAGCACGTAAATCGTCTGCTGAATTTGTAGGATAGCGCTAACAAACTTTTCATCAAAGAGCTTACCACCTGGGAGAGGCTCAAAGCCAGATGAGGTAACTTGATGCAGGCCCCCACCGCCGCGAAGGTTTACCCAGATGGTGCTACCGACCTGACCTGACCCTGATATAAAGGTCTGCTCGCCTATCAGAAAAGCCCGAGGGGCTACGGCTAAGCTAGCCCCATCCAGGTAAATCACGCCGCGTGTCCCGACGAAGTATACCTGATTCTGGTCATCCGTATAAATGGCCTCTATTTCGCCGAAGCGCTGCTGGTCACGCGGTAAGAAGCTCGTGTAGGAGATATAAGAGAGGCGACCAATAGAATCTGTACGCAGCTCCCCAAAGTCATTTCGAGCGCCGACCCATATCCGATGATTAGGCGATACAGCCAAAGCCCGCACCAAACTAGCTGTGGGGTACAAGCGCCATCGCTGCCCGTCATACTCAGAAACGCCCTGGTTCGTGCCTACATAGATAAGGCCTGTCTCTCTGTCCTGGGCTATGGCTCTAACCTGCGTATAAGCTCCGTAATCATCTTCGCTGTACGTGCGCCAAAAGGGCAGCCCTTGCGCAGAGAGCCAGCTTGCCCAACCGATAGCTAAAATCCATGCCCGCATCAACCCGCAATATTACGAACTTTGCCGATATTCTATGCTGCAACGCCTCTCCGTCCAAAACTTAGCTTTCCTGCGTTCGGCGGAGCTCGCCTGGGCGCCGGGCCTCAACCTACTTACCGGCGAGACCGGCAGCGGTAAATCTCTTCTTATTGAGTCGCTAAGCGCCCTCCTCGCATACAAGGCCGAACTCCCGCCGGTATCCGAAAAAGCCGTCATTGAAGCAGAATTTGCGCCCCTACCACCTGCTGCCCTGACCCTCTTAGAAGAGCCAGCAGACCCCCTCCTGCTTCGCTGTGAGATCTTTCCCAATGGACGCAAACGCTATTTCCTCAATGACAGCCCCACCACTGCGCAAACTTTGCGGAGGTTAGCTTACTACCTCGTAGAAATCCACAGCCAGCACGACACGCAGCAGCTTTTTCAAGCGCCCTTTCAGCGAGAGCTATTGGATAGCTATGCAGAGCTCACCGAGGAGCTACAATCCTACCAGGCCCTTTACGGAGAGTGGAAGCGGCTGACAGAGACATTAGCAGAGGTAGAGCGCTCACAAGCGGAGCGGACCCAACGGATGGACTGGCTTTCCACCCAACTGGAGGAACTCGGCGCCGCTCGCCTCTCTGCCGAGGAATACGCCCAGCTGGAAGCCCGTATTCGTCGGTTAGAACATCAAGAGCAGGCCGTGCAGACCCTCTCGCAGTGGCTTCACCAGCTTAGCGAAGCTACCCATGCCCCCCCTACGCTTCTCAAAGAAGCCGAAAAAGCCCTAAGTCGCCTGCCCCTTGCAGAACTGGCCGGCCCTGTCCAGCTTCTCGAGCAAGCCCGCTCCCTGATACAAGAAGCTACCGCCCTGATAGAAAGCCTTCTGAACGATTTCTCTTTAGACCCGGCTGAGATTGAGACCCTTCGCCAGCGCTACGATACTTACAATACCCTCCTTCTGAAGTACCGGCTCCCCACCGTAGAGTCCCTCATAGACCTCTACGAGCGATACCGCAGCGAATACGAGAACCTCCAGCAGCAGACAGCCCAACTGGGCCCTCTTCGGGAAGAGCTGGCTTCTACCACTCAGCGTCTCTTAGACAAGGCTTACACCTTGGAGCTGGCCCGCTTGGCGGCTGCCCACACGCTGGCCGACTGCGTACAAGGCTATCTCAGCGAACTCGGCCTCGGCCAAGCCCACTTCCACATAGCTGTAGAACGGCTCTCTGATCCTCAAAGTCCCTACCAGTGGGATGGAGTAGGCGTCCAAATCACTCCGCATGGATTCTCTTCTGTAACTTTTCTGCTGCGCACGCACCCCGACCTGCCTTTGGCGCCCTTATCCCAAATAGCCTCGGGAGGCGAACTTTCCCGTATCATGCTTGCCCTAAAAGCGGCCTTAGCTGAGAAAGTGCAAATGCCCACCTTGGTGCTGGATGAAATTGACACGGGCCTGAGCGGGGAAGGGGCTAGACGCATGGGCAGCTTCCTCAGTAAAATGGCTCAGCGTCTCCAGCTTATTATCATCACTCACCTTCCGGCTATTGCTGCTCAGCCGGGCAAGCATTTCATCATCACGCGAATGGCCACCGCGGAGAGCAGCTGGCAAACCACCGTACGAGCGCTAAGCCCAGCAGAAAGGATAGAAGCCATCGCGCACATGCTCGGCGGTGAGGTGCTCACCGAAGCTACCCTCGCAGCCGCCCGGAGCCTTCTGGAAACCGCGGCCCAAACCTAAGCCGCTACATCCGCTCCGGCACGGCAATGGAGAGCCCATCTAAGACGGCTTCCATAGATAGCCTGTATACAGCCGTGAGCGCCAGCCGAAACGAGCGCTGTGGCTCTGCACTCGTAAGTACAGGGAGCCGCTGATACAGCTCATTGTATCGGCGGGTCAGCTCATAGCCATAGTGCGCTAAAAGAGCAGGGTTGAAGTTACGCGCAGACCCCTCCAAAAAGTGCGGCAGTGCGTACAAGTACTGCAAAAGCGATTCCTCCTCTGGAGCCAAGGCGGCAGGTGTGTCTACAATTTGCGGGGATAAATTCTTTTCAGCGGCTTTCTCCAAGAGTCTTTTCGCCCGAACTGCTCCATACTGTAAGAATGGTCCCGTAAATCCCTTTAGGTCAATAGACTCAGCGGGGTCAAAAACGATGTTTTTCTGTGGGTCCACTCGCAAAAGGTAAAACCGCAAGGCGGCTTGCCCTACTTGCTCGGCGATGGTATGGCGCTCCTCTGGAGTAAACTCCCCTTCCATAAGCTCATAAGCTCGCTGATGCATTTCATCTAGAAGGTCATCGGCATCCACGACGGTGCCTTCGCGAGTCTTCATGCGGCCCGTGGGCAGCTCTACCATGCCGTAAGAGAGGTGATAGATCCGTTCAGCGTAGGGCCGCTTAAGCTGATGCAGAAGGGCAATAAGGAGGCGCATGTGGTGATCCTGCTCGTTTCCAATCACATATACTGAACGGGTCAGGTCGGGGTAGTCCTGGTATTTGAGGTCGGCGGTGCCAAGGTCTTGAGTAATATAGACAGAGGTGCCATCGCGTCGCAAGAGGATCTTATGGCCGAGGCCGACTTTTGTGAGGTCGACCCACACCGCTCCATCTTCTGCCCGAAAAAATAATCCTACTGCTAAGCCTTCTTCCACCAGCTTCTTGCCGAGCGTGTAGGTTTCGGATTCGTAATAGGTTCGCTCAAAACGCACTCCCAATCGGGCGAAGGTTTCCGCAAAGCCAGCATAGACCCAACTGTTCATGGTGCGCCAGAGGGTGAGGGTTTCTGGGTCGCCGGCTTCCCAGGCACGCAGGAGCGCTTGGGCTTCCTGGAAGAGGGGGGCTTGGACTTGGGCCTCTTCTTCAGGGAGCCCCTGCGCCAAGAGCGCTTCTACTTCGGCTTTGTAGGCTTTCTCAAAAGAGACATAACAGTCCCCCACGAAGTGATCGCCTTTTTTGCCCGCTGTTTCGGGGGTCTGCGGGGCGTAGAAGCGCTTCCAACCCAGCATAGATTTGCTGATATGGATGCCGCGGTCATTGACGAGGTTGACCCGAGCTACTTGCGCCCCTAACCGTTCCCAGAGCCGACAGACCGACTCCCCCAAGCAGAGGTTGCGCAAATGCCCTAAGTGAAGGGGCTT
>CALKJV010000028.1 GCA_937995505.1 uncultured Bacteroidia bacterium
GGTACTTGCAGTTTGAGCCGCACTTGATGTGAAGGGCTTTTAGCCCCCAGCTCATGCAAGTAAATATCTCCATGCACTACGAAAGCGAAGTCTTCTAAAAGGCGCTTCATTCGCTCATCGGTGTAGTCGGTAAAAGCCGAGCTGACCTTCACCGAGCCCGCGTGCAGCTCGTATCGCATAGTGAAGCAAAAGTAAAGGTTTTCCTGTAAAAGCAATTCGCTGCCTTAGCGCGACAAAATCCGTATCTTCGCCCCGATGCAAGCCACTGTACAGACGCCTGCACCCACCCAGGTGCGCCGCCGTATCCGAAAAGTTGCTGTACTCGGAGCCGGAGTCATGGGTTCTCAGTTAGCCCTGCACTTAGCGGGAGCGGGGTACCCGGTGTATCTCTTGGATATTACGCCTACCAGCCTCACTGACGAGGAAGCAGCTCAAGGCTTCACCTTAGACTCGCCCCAAGTGCGCAATCGTATCGTTCAAAACCTTTTCCAGCGGGCCCTCAAGCTCTCCCCTTCCCCTACCTTTGATAGCTCTGTACCCCTGCGAATCACCCTCGGCAACTTCCAAGACGACCTGTCCAAAATCGCCGAAGTAGACTGGATCTTAGAAGTCGTAGCCGAAGACCTCTCTATCAAGCGTTCTCTCTACGCCGAAATTGAAAAATACCGCAAGCCGGGCACCCTCATCACGACCAATACCTCGGGTATTCCCATGCGCTTCTTAGCAGAAGGGCGCAGCGAAGACTTTCGGCGGCACTTTGCCGGCACGCACTTCTTCAATCCGCCGCGCTATCTACCTCTCTTAGAGATCATTCCAGGGCCCGATACCGACCCAGCGGTGATTGAGTTTTTGCTAGACTTCGGGCAAGTGCATCTCGGCAAGCAAACCGTGCTCTGCAAAGACACTCCCGCTTTCATCGCAAATCGCGTGGGAGTGTATGCCATCATGCATCTTTTACACGCTCTACCTCGGTATGGGCTTACCATAGAAGAGGTAGACAAGTTCACAGGCCCTGCCATAGGGCATCCAAAATCGGCCACCTTCCGTACGGCGGATGTAGTAGGGCTTGACACGCTGGCCAAAGTCGCCAAGGGCCTCTACGAAAACTGCCTGGACGATGAAGCGCGAGAGACCTTTCGCCTGCCCGACTACTTAGAAGCTATGCTCCAGCGAGGGCTCCTTGGCGAAAAAGCCGGCAAAGGTTTCTACCAAAAAATGCGCATCAACGGCACCAGCGAAATTTACAGCTTGGACTTAGCCTCGCTGGAATATCGCCCGCAGAAAAAAGTACGCTCCGCCCTCCTGGAAAACCTCAAGCGAGAAGAGAACCTGCAAAAGCGCTTACGCCTGATTGCCGAAAGCACGGAACCGTATGCAGAGCTTCTCAAAGAGAACTTAGCGGCGCTTTTCGCTTATGTATCGCATCGCATTCCGGAGATTGCGGATGAACTTTACGCTATTGACGAAGCGGTACGGGCGGGCTTTGGGTGGCAGCTGGGCCCCTTTGAGAAGTGGGACGCTATCGGCGTAGAGGCTGGTATAGCTGCCATAGAGAAGTATGGCTTCACCGTCGCTCCGTGGGTAAAAGAGATGTTAGCGCGCGGCGCAAATCGCTTTTACGAAGTGCGGCAAGGACGCCGCTTCGTCTGGAGCCCTGCTCAAGCCCAGTATACTGAGCTCCCTGGCCAAGACCGCTTCATATTCTTAGATACTCTACGCGCAGAAAAAGTCCTTTGGCGCAATAGCGGCGCTTCTATCTTTGACTTAGGCGATGGGGTGCTTTGTGTGGAATTCCACACAAAGATGAACACCGTCGGCGGGGAAGTGCTAGACGCCATCAACCGAGCCATTGACCTGGCAGAGAAGCACTATGAGGGCCTCATCATTGGTAATCAGGGAGAAAACTTCTCGGCAGGGGCTAACCTCGGCATGATTTGGATGATGGCGGTGGAGCAGGAATGGGATGAGCTGGACTTTGCGGTGCGGGCCTTCCAGCGTACGGTGATGCGCTTGCGCCACAGCGCTATCCCGGTAGTCGTAGCGCCGCATGGGTTGACCTTAGGGGGGGGCTGTGAGATGGCTCTCCATGCGGATGGAGTTCAGGCTGCCGCCGAAACCTATATCGGTTTGGTAGAGGTAGGAGTTGGGCTTATCCCCGCAGGGGCAGGCACCAAAGAAATGGCCGCACGCATCGCCGAAAGGTATGTAGAAGGCGATGTAGAGCTGAATTACTTCCGAGATGTGCTTACGCTCATCGCCACGGCCAAGGTCGCCACTTCTGCCTACGAGGCCCTTCAATTTGGCCTCCTGCGAAAGGATAATACCCGCATTACCCTCAACCGCCAAAAGCTCCTGCGTGACGCCAAAGCGTATGTGCGTCTGCTTATTGAGCAGGGGTATCGGCCGCCTTTGCCTCGGACGCAGATTCGGGTGTTAGGTCGTACCGCTCTCGGCGGCGTAGAAGCCTCGCTGTATGCCATGCAGCAGGGCGGCTATATCACCGAGTATGATCAGCACATCGCCCGAAAGCTCGCCTATGTACTGGCAGGCGGCGACCTTACCGGCGTGCAGTATGTGGATGAGCAGTATCTGCTAGACTTAGAGCGAGAAGCCTTTTTGAGCTTGTGTGGCGAAAGGCGCACCTTAGAGCGCATC
>CALKJV010000029.1 GCA_937995505.1 uncultured Bacteroidia bacterium
CCCTCCGTAGTGGTGGGATTTTGGGGACTGGTGGTTTTGGTGCCTGCGGTGAAAGAGCTTTTCAACCTAAGTGCCGGAGAGACCGCGCTTACAGCTGGACTTCTTTTAGGCTGGATGACGCTCCCCCTTATGGCCAGCCTGACGGAAGAAGCCCTCCAAGCCATCCCCCGGCTCCTCCCCGAGTCTAGCTACGGCCTGGGGGCTACCCAATGGCAAACTATCCTGCGGCTCAAACTCCCCTACATCCGCACATCGCTACTTACGGCAGGCTTGCTCTCTGCGGGGCGCATTCTCGGGGAGACTATGGTGGTGCTCATGGTAAGCGGAAATTCCCCCTTGCTCTCGTGGAGCCCCTTCCAACCGGTGCGCACGCTGCCCGCTACCCTCGCTGCCGAGCTCGGAGAAGCCCCCGTCGGCAGCTACCACTATCAAGTGCTCTTCTTACTCGGGGCAATCCTCCTCCTGCTCACTTTATCCCTCAACCTCACTGCCTATTTTATCCGTCCGCGCCATGCGACCGCCTAAGCGCAGAGGGGAGCAGCTGGCTATTTTGCTCATTACCCTCCTAAGTTGGGGGTCCTTATCGGTTTTAGCTCTCATCGTGGGCTTTCTGCTGTACAAAGGTGTAGGTGTACTTAGCTGGGAGTTTCTCACGGAGCCTATGCGAGAGGGCATGCGTAAAGGAGGCATCGCCCCAGCTATCGTGGGGAGCTTTTGGGTTACCGCAGTGGCGATCCTGGCGGGCGGACTCATCGGAACAATGGCCGGCGCCTACCTAAGCGAATTCACCCGCAATCGCACCTTCAAAAAAACCATTGAGTTCCTCGTAAATACCCTAGCCGGTACGCCCTCTATCGTATATGGCCTTTTCGGACTGGCGCTCTTTGTGACTGCGCTCGGATTAGGCACCTCTATCTTGGCGGGTGGGCTTACCTTGGCGCTTCTTTCGCTGCCGCTCCTTATCCGTAATGCCCAAGAGGCCTTCAGCGCTGTGCCCGCCGCTCTCAAAGAAGCCAGCCTCGGCATGGGAGCATCAGAGATATACACTTTTTTCCGCATTACGCTGCCCATCGCCCTGCCGCGCATCGTGACGGGGTTTGTGCTGGCGACGGGGCGGGTCCTCGGCGAAACCGCCCCTATTCTCTTCACAGTAGCTGCGTATTATCTGCCCATTTACCCGAAAAGCCCCTTAGAACCTACCATGCTCCTCCCCTACCACCTGTACGCCCTCATCACCAGCGGCGTCAATATAGAAGAGTCCTATCCGATGGCTTTTGGTACGGCGCTGGTGCTAATGCTCATGACCTTGCTTTTTACACTTATCGCCGCTTACCTTCGCTATCGCCTAAAAGCCAAATACCGTGTATAAGGTCCAAACACAAAATGTTTCCGTCTGGTACGGCGAATACAAAGCCTTAGACTCGGTTTCGCTCGCGCTGGAGCGCAACCAAGTATTAGCCTTGATCGGCCCTTCCGGCTGCGGAAAATCTACCTTCCTACGCCTCCTGAATCGCATGAATGACTTTGTAGAGGGCTTTCGCTTAGAAGGTCAGGTACTCGTAGATGGAGAAGACATCTATGCGCCGCATATTGATCCAGTACATCTGCGCCGGCGGGTCGGCATGGTCTTTCAGAAACCTACCCCTTTTCCTTTTTCTATCTACGACAATGTGGCTTATGGCTTGCGCCTGCAAAATCGCCTAAAAGAATCCCAAATCCGCGAGCGCGTCGTACAGGCTCTCCAGCAAGCGGCTCTTTGGGATGAAGTCAAAGATAACCTCAAGCGTTCGGCCATGGCCTTATCTGGCGGGCAGCAGCAGCGCCTGTGCATAGCGCGGGCCTTAGCGGTGCGCCCCTCGCTCCTCCTTATGGACGAACCCACCTCTGCCCTGGACCCTATCTCCACCGCCAAAATTGAAGAACTTATTCACCAGCTGCGCTCTGCTTATACCATTGTAATTGTTACGCACAACATGCAGCAAGCGGCTCGCATCAGCGATATGACGGCCTTCTTTTACATGGGGCGCTTAGTGGAGTATGGGAAAACGAAAGACTTTTTCACGCAGCCTCAGCATCCGGAGACAATGCGTTATATTACGGGCCGCTTCGGATGAGAAAAAGCTTCTAATCCATGAGCCTCATAGACACAGAAATCGCCAAGCTCCGAGCGCGGGCGCAGCAAGTCATACAGCACCTTCGCCAGCAGCTCGCCCTCTTAGAAGAGGCCGTACAAGCCCAAGACTGGGAAAAGCTACGCACTGCAGAGCTTCTGCGGGAGCAGAGCTTAGAAGGAGATATGCGGCTCGACCGCCGATGTGCCCGGATCTTAGCGCTCCACCAGCCGGTCGCCAACGACCTGCGTTTGGTACTGGCAGTGCTACGCATGCACTTTTATGTAGACGAGATTAGCGAAAGGGTAGCCACTATCAGCCGCCGTCTCGCTAACTTTGCCCCCGAACTGCCCGAAGGCGCCCTCCAAACTATACCCCTTGCTAAGCTGGTCTATCAGGTACGCCGCCTCCTGGAGATGTGCTTAGATGCGTTTTTCCGCGAAGACACCCCCCGCTCCAAATCTATTGACACCGAAGACCAAGCCGTAGATAGCCTCTATGAGAGCTGCATACAGCTGATAGTAGCGCAGCTCACCAGCCCGCTTTCACCAGCTCAAGCCCAGGCCTGGACCGAACTCGCCATCACCGTAAAAACCCTAGAGAAAGTGGCAGATTATGCGATAGACATCGCCGACGCTTACCTCTACTATGCCGAAGGGGTCTATTACTGGCATCGGTGGAGTCGACGCTCAGGCACCGACTCGTAAGAGATGCACCAGGATAGAAATCTCCTGCCCTTCTAAATCGGGGTAAGTGGGACCTTCTAAAGCTGCCCACTCATACTGCCATCCGTACAGGCGGGCTAATTCTTGGAAGATGAGGTCGGTGAACTCGCGCAGCGTGGAGACGGGAGATTCCAAGTAGAGGTATTCTAGAAAGGGCTTCCACTCGTGGAAGAAAGGGGCCTTACCAAAGTGGGTAAGGAGAGTACGCCAGTGATACAAGCGCCAACGGCTTTCTACAGGCCAGGTAGCCTTCCAGGGGGTTTTTCGGCTGGGTTTATGAAGGGGGATAGTTAGCCAGAGGTCCGGTTGAATGCGATAGCGAGCGAAGTAAGAGGCTTTCGGTAGCCGATAGGGATACCCTACCTGAAACCGCTGCGCCGCCCGCGCCTGATCGACCCACGAGAGCGGCGGCCAAACCCAAGCCGGGAGAATCGTCAGACACCTAAGGGTTCGCCAGCCTCTATCTGCTCTAGCACGGGAAAGATGGTATGGGGATCCAGAAATTCCCCTACATACTCGGCACTGGAGATATATCGCACGATACCCTGCCGGTCAACGAGGTAAGCCGCCGGTAAAGGCACTCCAATATCATAGCCCGCAGCCGTCTTCTGTAAGAAGGCGTTCTGATACGCATTCCCGTAGCGGCGGATCACGCTGAAGGTCTCATCGGAGAGCATTTGGAAGGAGACTCCCAACCGTTCAATCATAGCCTGGTTCACACCGAGGGGGTCGGGCCCGATGCCGAGGATAACGACATTTTTTGCGTAGAAGCGTTCCTTATAGCGCTCATAGGTGCGTAGCATCATGTGGCAGCCAGGGCACCAATCACCCCGCACGAAAAGCAGAAGCACGGGATTCTGGGGGAAAAACTGTGAGAGTCGAACTAGCTCTCCTCGTACATTGGGCAGCGTAAAGTCTGGCGCGGGGTCTCCTACGCGTATGGCGTAGCCCCCGCGAGCTTGGGCAGCGATATGAGGCGCATCCTGGATATATCCCGCAGAAATGGTCAAACCCGGCAGCGCAGCCAGAAAGGCCGGCCAAGGCCATTGCCCCGACAGCTCCCCTAGCAGCCCCAAAAGCCCCGAGCCCACCAAGAGAAGTAAAGGTTCAAACCACAAATAGCGCGTGTAAGTAAATACATGCATGAAGCGCTGCCGCAGCGTGAGCGCCCCTGCAAAAAGTAAGAGCGCAGGCCCTGCAAGTAGCAAACGCTCTATCCAAGGATAGGGCAGCGCAAGGGCTAAGAGCATGTTGCCCCCAAAAGCGGCCGCATATTGCAACGGCCCTGTAAACCGCTGAAAGTCTAATCCAATTATGAAGCTTCCCACCGCAGCCGCCCATAGAGCGTAGTGGGCCCAGGGATCGCGCAAGAGACTTAGAACAAACGCTGTAAGCTGGGCCGCCAATCCTACGTAGGTAAAAACAGGGGTCTTATTCCAGAAACGCTTAAGCATAGCGAGAACTAACAAAATTCGCACTTTCTCTGCACATGAGAGGCGGGAGGATAAGGGGGAGTTTGTAGTTTTGTGATATGTGGGAAAGGTTAGCGCAGGTAGAAGAGAAGCTCCACGCAGTAGAGGCGGAGCTAGGAGCGGGCGTAGCTGACCCGGTGCGGCTCCGAGAGCTCGGGCGCGAGCACAAGTATCTGACACCGATTGTAGCACTATATCGGCGCTTGCGGCGCTTGGAAGAAGCGTGGCAACGGGCTCGCCAGGAGCTGGACTGCGCCGAAGACCCCGACTGGCGCCAGCTTGCCGCCGAAGAGCTAGAACGCCTCACCACAGAGAAAAAAGAGGTGGAAGAAGAACTCAAAGTCGCCCTCCTCCCCCCAGACCCCGATGACGACAAAAATGTAATCTTGGAAATACGGGCAGGTACGGGAGGAGACGAAGCCGCTCTCTTTGCGGGCGATTTAGCTCGCATGTACCAGCGCTACTGCGAACGGCAGGGCTGGAAGTGGGAGATTACCGATGCTACGGAGGGTAATGCCGGCGGATATAAAGAAATCATCCTTCAAGTGCGAGGCGAAGGGGTATTCGGCTGGCTCAAGTACGAGGGGGGGGTTCACCGAGTCCAGCGCATTCCCCAGACCGAGACCCAAGGCCGCATCCACACCTCAGCCGCCAGCGTCGCCGTCCTGCCCGAACCCGAAGAGATTGACATTGAACTCAAAGAAAGCGACATCCGAAAAGACACCTACTGTGCCTCAGGGCACGGGGGGCAGTCTGTGAATACAACGTACTCGGCCGTACGGCTCGTGCACATCCCTACCGGCATCACTGTGGCGATCCAGAATGAACGATCTCAAATCAAAAACTATGAGACGGCCCTGCGCATCTTACGGGCACGGCTTTATGAGCTGGAGCTCCAAAAAAGACAAGCGGCAGAGGAAAGCCTCCGCCGTTCTCTCATCTCTACGGGAGACCGCAGTGCAAAGATCCGCACCTATAACTTCCCTCAAAACCGCATCACGGACCATCGCATCAGCCTTACCCTGTACAACCTAGATCAAGTGATGGAAGGTGAAATAGATTCCCTCTTAGAGGCGCTTCGGCTGGCTGATCGGGCACAGCGCTTAGCACAAATAACCCAACATCAGGCTGGCTGAGCCTGGGGCGCCACCGAAGCTCCCGACAGATCGGCCGCCGCCCGCAGAATCCCCATCAGCTCACTCAAATCTAAAAAGAACTGCTCCAGCGTCTCTACCTTCGCCAGCGACTCCCACACATTCGGTTCAAATAGATGCGAAGGGGACGAAAGAGCGACATATAGGCTATTCCCATGACTGGCATAGTAAACGAGCCGATCGGGGTGCCGCTGATGGAAAGCCTTGATAGCCGATACGAGTGCAGGCGTGAGATAGCGACGCACCGCAGAGCTGAGGTTTGCATACACGGTGAAGTTTTTGTCAAACTCCGGGTCCTCAGCTGTATAAGTCTGCAAGCGCCCTGGCTGATAGAGGTCGGCTTCTGTAAGCCCCTTGGGAAGGATATACATATCTCCCCCCCGAGGCTCAGCCAATTTTACATGGGCAAAGAGACCTTCAAAAATAGGCTCTGAACGCTTTTTCCCATCCTCTTTCACCGTCGTGAAGGCATGCACTTCTGAAAACTCTACAAAAGTACCATCCTCCAACTGCATAAAACAGTAGTCATCGCCCTCGTATTTGTGAATAGGCTTGCCAAAGAGGCGACTTCTAACCACAGTATTGGCTGACACATACCGATGGGGAATGTAATGAAGCCGATCATCTACATACCGAATAATCCCATCAATCACACGCCCCTTGAAGAGGTTATAGAAGCGTCGGCTGCTCAGAACCTCTCGCCACAGCATGTAAGCCAGAAAGGAGAACACGAGCACATTCAGGATGATGAGGGGAATGATATACTCCTGACCCATAAGCTTGGTGCTGCCCCATATGGCAAGCCCTGTGATGGGAACCGCAAAAACCCAAACTAAAAAGGCTCGAGCAATCGTGCCTTTACGGGCAGACTCTGCGGCAGCTAACTCCTGCGAGAGCTGCTGCGCGAAAAACTGCCGAAAATCCTCTAGCGTCTTCATAGCGAATATGTTTGGTTTATGGTTTTCATCGGTACAAGGACAGGAAATAGCAAATATCGTGCCATCTGAGACCCCCACAAAGATCTGCATCCCTGCGTAGATATCTGCGTAAGTATCTGAGGAGGCATATTTAGGCAAAGGTACGCACTTTTTCTGCATCTGCAAATTCCCTGTGTACCTTTGCTAGGTGCGAAAGCTGCTCGGGATACTCAGTAGTGTGGGTAGCCTGTGGATAAGTGCGCAGGGCTGGGAACCTCTGCGCGATTCGCTTCTCATAGAAAACGAGCGGCTGGAAGCCATAGAGGTAGACAACCGCCCTTTACCTGTACTACCAGAGTTACAGCGTCCTGGGTGGAGCCCCAGCGAAGCCTCTTGGCAAGGTATGCCTGCTCCTAAACACGTTTCTGCCGCCCCTTTGCAGCCCAGCCGTCCTACTTGGACAAAACTCGCCCCCCTGCATCTGCGCTACGGAATCGGTCGCTTCTGGACCCACGAAGTAGCCGCCGGATGGGGCCGTACCCGCGATACAGAGCGGGATGAAGGGATAGCTTTCACCCACAGCTCCACTGCGCAGGGCCACGTCCCCTTAGCCCGATGGGGACAAACCCACCTGCAAGCCTGGATAAGCCGTCAGCTGGGTCAAAGTACCCTCCAGCTACGCTACCGAGGGGGCTACGAGAAGTTTTTCCGCTACGCACCCTACGCCGAAGGATGGATCCCCCGTCCAGAAAGGCTAAGTGATATTCCCGATAGCCTACGAACCCATTACTGGCGGCAAGAGCTTAGCGCTACGCTTTCGCGTCCAGAGGGCAGTTTTGCACGGATAGCCAGCCGTCGTCTGGACCTACGCAAGGGCGCCCCCGAATGGCAAACCACATTGGAAGGCCAAACCGCCCCTTATCCCCTACCCTTCCTACGGGACTGGAAGGGCCGTACGAGCTTCCTGGGCTTTGTTGAAGGCTCCCGACTGCTCGTCTCCTTCCAAAGCTGGGGCTTGCGAACCACCCCCACTTGGCACTTGGAAGCAGGCCTCCTCGCAGCCTTAGCCCGAGATACCCGCCTCCGACTCTTACTCACCCCTCGAATCCGCGCTATCTATAAGGGCCTCTCTCCCTACCTACAACCCTTCGCAGAAACCCAAGGCCAACTGCAACCCCTCACCTACTTCGCTGCGAGCGAGCTCAATCCCTACCTACGCCGTATCCCAGAGCCGACCCCCTTCCTGCGAGAATGGACTCGAGCCCAAATTGGCCTACGCGGGCAAGGACAAGGCTGGGACTATCAGCTCAGCGGCGAATACCGACTCATCAACCAGATGCCCCTTTTCATCCCCCAAGGGGTAAACTTCCTATTCACGACAGCTTCCCAACTCTCCAGCTTAGGCGCTCTCGCAGAGTTTTCTTACGCCCCCCTATCTACTGGCCCCTATGCCGAGCTGCGAGCTGCTTACCGAAGCTGGAGACTCCCCCAAGGCGTAGCCCTCTATAGCACCGCTCCTGCGGAACTCCTCGCTCGGGGCGGTTACCGCTGGAGAGACCGTATCACCTTTTCCTTTAGCTTAGCTTACCTAAGCCGAAGAACCCTCTCCGACACCCTCTCGGCCCCCGCTTATGTGGATATATCCTGGGAAACCCACATCCGCCTCTCGCCGATTTTGAGTTTATTTGCCCAAATGCATAATCTCCTCAATCAGCGCTTCTACCGGTGGTACGGCTACCGAGAAAGGCCACTGGACTTCCGTATAGGTCTCTGGCTTCAACTTGGATAAAGCTATGAGCACTACGCAGATAGACTTTCAAGCATATCTCACGCTCTTAGCAAGTCAGCGAGAGCGGTTTTCAGTTCCCGGGCTGGGTACCTTCGTTTGGCACTTAGAGCGATCTCATGTAGACCCCAAAGGCGGTATCATCACTCCGCCCCGACCTACTCTCAAGTTTGAACCTGGGCTACGGTACCAGGCAGAGACGGTGGCTTTTCTGCGAGATCACTTTAGCCTCCCCCCTGCCGAAGCAGAAAACCTCCTAAAAGAGATTGGCCGCTTAGCGTCAGCTTATCTACGCGCTGCCTCCGAAGTAGAACTCTGGCGCATGGGCAAGCTCAAACGGGTAGGGGGCGTTTACAGGTTTGAGCCTAACGAGGGGGCTACCTTACCGATTGCCGTAGACCTCATGGAAGTCTCCCTTCGGGCTGGGGGCACTCCAGCTGTAGCTCCGCTCTCAGTCTCCCCCGCCCGCCCTGCAACTTCATCCACCGCTGAAAAAGCCAAACCCCCCAAGCCTAAAGATACTGAGCCCTTGCCCAAAGCCGCCCCCGAAAAACCCAGAGCTCGCCCCACAGAGAAGCCCAACGAAGAAGATGAGCTAATTCCTCCTCAGCCCAGC
>CALKJV010000030.1 GCA_937995505.1 uncultured Bacteroidia bacterium
CGCTACCTACCCCCTTAGCTAAAGCAAGGCTCTGCACCCACAGGGCGGGTAGAAAGGAGGCTGCCCAAGGACGATAAAGTCCGAAAGAGAGAGGCTTATTTTCGTAAAACAGGGGACTGTGCGCCGGCTCAAATCCTAAAAGCCGTAGCTGCCGCACCCCTAAGCTCCCATCCGATATCGTGGCATCTACGAGGGCACTGCCTTCAAATGCCTCAGATAGATTGCAGCAGGGGGCGGCCGTAAGGGCTTCTCGCCCCCAAACTTGCATAGGTTGGGGCTCCCGAGTAGGAAGGCTCAAGGCTGGAGCTTCCGCATGAATATGCTGCGTAGTCAGTTCCGTACGGCCGGCTATATCCCACTGCAATGGCTGGGTAGGAGCAGCTTCTATAACTAGGCTATCGCCTGTCCGCTCGCAGCGTAGCACGGCGGGCCAGCGCAGAGGATTTTCCAAGGTGAACCTTCCAGCGCTGTCGGTGAGTGCTCCTGCCGTAGTATGGGACCACCAGACGCGAATCCCTACTAAGGGTTCATTCCCCTCAACCAGGTATCCGGTTACCTGCCCCAAAATCCATCCCAAAACAGCCCAGGCTCCACCCATCCCTTCAAAAGTAATGCATCCACTCCTCCCTCTAAGGTCATCTAATGCTTTTTGCGTACTTTTGCAACCGATGCGCGTAAGAGTCTACACCCTACTAAGCGTGTCTATCTGTGGGGCTCTGCTGTATGCACAGCCTCGCTCGGATAGACAGGTAGAGCGACTCTACTATCGGGGGAACTATCAGGCGCTGGCTGGGGATGCGATTACACCCGCAGAGCTTCAGCCGCAGACCCTGCTGTACTATGCAAGTGCGCATTATGCGCTAGGTAATAATGAAACTGCCTATACGCTGTATGGCATTGCGTTTTCCAAGCTCTCAACGGCTGAGGTAGAGCCTAGGTTTCTCACAGAGTATGGGCGGATCTGCTTGCTGTATGATGAGCCCGCTAAAGCTTCACGGCTCTTTAACGAAGCGCTCGCTCGGGTCAGCCTGCCCGACTCGCAGGCGCTGCTAAGCTTGTATATCGCCTACGCGAATCAGCTCAAAAACGCTCGGGAGGAAGCTCCTCCTGGGTATCGGTGGGTGGTATACAATCTGCACCCCTGGAATACCGCCGAGTCGGAATATGCGCTCTTTTTTTACAAAGGCGAAGCTTATTTTATTTCTCGCCGAGATCCTGCGCGAGGGGATGACCCCGATGATCAGTTGCCGCATGAGGCGCTCTATATCGCCTCCTTGCGCGACTCTACGCCGAAGCCCGCAGGCTTCTTTTCCAAAGGACACGAAGGCATTGCGGGATTCCTCCAAGATACGCTTATTGTTTACCGTTCGCTTCGCAGGCGAGGGGACTTTTATATCGCCAAACCTGCGCCAAATAGTTGGCATGCCCCCAAAAAGTGGAAAGCCTTCCCAAATAGCCGAAAAGGTGCCGAAACTTCTATCTGTGAAGATCCCAAAACCGGCCTAATCATTTTTAGTTCGGATCGGAAGGGTACACGGGGAGGGCTAGACTTGTGGATAACTCGCCGGCTTCCGGATGGGAAGTTCTCAGAGCCAGAAAACCTCTCTGCCCTCAATACGCCTTACAACGAGGATGCGCCTTTTGTGGTGGGGGATACACTGTTTTTCGCCCACGACGGGCCGACAAGCATAGGGGGATACGATATTTTTTACAGCGTGCGCCAGCCCGGAGGGGGGTGGGGAAAGCCTCAGCCACTTCCCCGGCCCTTCAATAGCCCAGGGCAGGATAGCTACTTTTGGTTTGCTACACCGGATACCTTTTACCTTTCCTCTAATCGGCCTGGCGGAATGGGCAAGATGGATTTGTACATGATCTATAAGGAACCTCTACCACCGCCTCCACCCCCCGTAGAAGAGCCTGCTCCCCGAGTGTATACATTGCAAGGGCGAGTGTATGATGCACGCACGCAGCAGCCCGTAGCTGCGCAGCTGGTGCTCAAGGCTGTAGAGGCGGAGGCTTCTCTATCTGTAGAGTCTCCGGGCGGTCAGTTCTCTGCGCCAAAGCCCCCTCAAGGCACCTATTTACTCTATGCGTATGCTCCGGGATATGCCCAGTACGTAGAAATGCTTACGATACCTGATACAGGCGATATAAGCCGAGACATCGCTATGCTCCCTGAAGAGATCCTCAAACGCTTGCGTCTCCCACGCCTGCACTTCAACTTTGATAAGTACGATTTGCGCACAGAATCTCCCCCGGCTCTGGATACAGTCCTTAAGATTCTGCGGCAGTATCCTAACCTTCGTATAGAGATTGCAGGTCATACTGATAGCATTGGCACCCGAGAGTACAACCAGGGCCTCTCGGAGCGCCGCGCAAATACTGTTTATCGCTACCTAATAGAAAAGGGGATTCCTGCACACCGCCTAAGTCCTAAGGGCTATAGCGAAGACAAACCTATGGTACCTAATAGTAGCCCATACAATCGCTTCCTGAATCGCCGAGTGGAGTTTGTACCTCTGGTGGGGCGACCTGCGGAGCTGGATTAGGTAGATTTTTGTAATTTTGTCTTGCAATGCGGCTATGGCTCTTTGTCGGGATTTTAGGGAGTACTACAATGGGCTTGTGGGCCCAAGAGACGCTTATAAGTGCGACACGCTTAGAGCGGTGGCGTGAACTCGGGCAGTATGAGCGAATCTGTTTGGCCTACGAGCAGTACCCCCACTGCTTTTCCGCTCACCACTTACTTCTGGTGGCCGAAGCCTACGCTAATCTGGGGAAATCGCAAGAGGCTTTGGCTCTCTATCGTCAGTCTGCTTCTTCTGGCACTGCGGGTTGGGCGCCGGAGCACTGGTGCCAGTATGCTGCCCTTCTGCATCAGAATGGAGAGGTGGAGCGGGCTGCTCACTTCTACCGTCTTTGTGCAGAGCAGACCTCTCATTCAATAGATCCTGCGCTGCGCTTAGCGCAGCTAACTGCCTGCCGCAGCCTCAAGGTGAGCCCACACTGGAAACTGGAGCCGGTCACCGAGTTAAGTGCTTACAGACCTGTATATGCTACCTGGTGGACGGGTAGTGAGCTGTATGCGTCTTCGCGCTCGGCCAGCTTAGGGGCTCCCGTAGATAGAGGGGGGCTCCCTTATGAGCGTATCGTACCTCGGAATCCTGTGCGTTACCGTTACCATCAAGCGGTAGTGGGGAATTTAGGGGATACGCTACTTATTTATCTCTCAAAGGGCCGCGGAAATATTTACAGCTGTGTGCCTACGCCTGCCGGTTGGAGTCGGCCTAAGCGCTGGCGGGTCATTCCATGGCTTCCCTCGGGGCGTCCGAGCGTTGCTTTTGACCCAAAGACAGGCGATGTGTACTTCACGCACGACCCGGGTCTACATGTGCCCTACGGTCGTGACCTCTATCGCTGCCGATACCTCGGCGATGGCAAGTATGCTCAGCCCGAAAGGCTCCCTGCCCCCATCAATACGCCCTACAACGAAGACGCTCCTTTCATCGTGCAGGACACCTTATATTTCGCCTCAAATGGGCCTGCTAGTGCAGGCGGATACGATATCTTTTACGCCGTGCGAGTAGGTGAGCGCGAATGGGGTACCCCGCAGCCAATGCCTGCCCCCATCAATTCCTGCGCCAACGACATTTACTTCTACCGCTTCTCTGAGGCGCATACCTACTTATCTTCTGACCGAGAGGGGAGCTTCCAAGTGTATCGGGCACAATATGTACCCCCTGCACCTCCTGTGGTAGAATTGCCGCCCCCCGCTGTGGCGGAACCGCCGCCTCCACCACCCGCTCCTCGCTTCGCAGTCGTCGGACAGCTATCGCATAAAGATACCCGAGAAGCCCTCCCCGGCCAAGTACTCCTAATAGATTCGGCTACCCAACGCGAGGCTGTAGGGCAGCTTGTAGCCGCCGACGGTAAGTTTCGCCTGTATCCCCCCGAGGGCGGCAAAACCTACTACCTCTACGCTCAATCTGTGGGCTTCATGACACATGTCCAGGTCATCCAAGCCCCACAGACCTTAGAAGGTGCAGAACCGTACTCCGTAGAGATACCCCTCGTGCCCATTGAAATGGAAGCTGTATTTGCCTTGCGTAATATTGACTTTGACTTCAATAGCGACAAACTTAGAGCTGAATCTATCCCCGAGTTGGAGCGCTTACGCCGCCTCCTGCAAGAGAACCCGAATCTCCGTATTCGCTTCTCGGGGCATACCGATAATATCGGTTCCGACGCCTATAATAAAAAGCTCTCAGAGCGCCGGGCGCGGGCAGTCGTACAGT
>CALKJV010000031.1 GCA_937995505.1 uncultured Bacteroidia bacterium
GCGCGCCTCTATGTACCCCTCCTCATACAGGTGCGATACCAAGGGGGCCATACCGTGATAACGCAGTCCCCCTGCATGAATCTTCGGTGGTACAAAATCGTGTCCAAGGGTATGCATCTTGAGGAGAGGGGTCAGGCCTGCTGTATCGCCAAAGTCGTAGCGATACTCGCCTCGGGTGAGCGAAGGGCAGCTCTCCGGCTCTACGGCTATAATACGGTAGGAGCGCTTGAGCGTGCGTAGGCTCTCGCCCAGGAAGGGGAAAACTAACCCAGCGAAGTTGCTCCCTCCGCCTACGGCGCCTACGAGGAGAGTAGGCTCTTCGCCAGCAAGGGCCATCTGCTTCTGCGCCTCTAACCCAATAACGCTCTGATGAAGGAGCACGTGGTTGAGTACGCTACCTAAGGCGTACTTAGCGCCTTCGCTGCTTAGCACATCTTCAATTGCTTCGCTGATGGCGATGCCTAAGCTGCCAGGCGAGTCGCTCCCATAGAGCTGCCGCCCGAAGGCTGTACTATCCGAGGGGCTAGCAAATACCCGAGCGCCGTAAGTTTCCATAATCACTCGGCGAGCGGGTTTTTGGAGGTAGCTTACTCGTACCATGTAAACCCGAGTGTCTAACCCTAAGAGCCTGCAGGCCAACGCTAGGGCGGAGCCCCATTGTCCGGCGCCCGTTTCGGTTACTAGGGTTTTGGTTCCCTCCAGAGCATTGTAGTAGGCTTGGGCGATGGCCGTATTGGGTTTGTGGCTACCGGTGGGACTTACCCCCTCGTATTTGTAGTAGATGCGGGCGGGGGTGTCTAAAGCCTCCTCCAACCGCTTTGCGCGAAAGAGCGGTGTGGGGCGGTAGCGTGCATACAGCTCCAAGACGGGCTCAGGAATAGGAACCTCCCGGTCGGTGTTCATCTCCTGGGCCACTAACGCCTGTGGAAAAAGGCGAAGAAGCGGCGCAGGATCGCTCAAAGGCGCTTGCGTCTTCGGATCTAAGGGCGGATCCAATGGCTTTGGCAGGTCAGCCAGAATGTTGTACCATGCGCGGGGCATATCGCCCGCGTTCAGTCTATACGCGTGCATGTGCATAGGCTTAGGAAGGAAAGTAGGAATAGAGGGAAAAAAGTAGAGGAGGGTAGGCCCCGACACAAAAAAGCGAGGCCTCCAGGGCAGTGCCCCTGTAATTTAGCTTGGGTAGGGCTTAGGTAGTTTCCAAGCGATATGTAAGTCTTAGCGGCGCCAAACCCACCCCCAGCCGAGCGGGGTAAACTCGCATCGGCTCACAGGTACATTGCGTTGAGATATAGCTTGTAAGTGCACAGGGTGGGCGTGCATGGCACAAAGGTGAGGCTTCTTTGACATTTGCAAGGGGACGGAATTTTGTTTCCCTTTCGTGCGCATTGCGGTAGTGTGCTACCCGACCTTAGGGGGGAGTGGGATTGTCGCTACAGAGCTGGCGAAGGCTCTCTCGTGCAAAGGGCACAGCGTGCACCTCGTTTCCTCAGAAGTTCCCTTACGCTACAGCGTGTGTCTGCCGAATCTCTACTTTCATCAAGTTATCCCGCCGGAGTACCCCTTATTTCGCTATCGGCCGTATGAGAGTGCGCTTGCAGGGCGGCTCGTGCAGCTAGCAGAAAGTGAAGGTGTAGAGCTCTTTCATGTGCACTATGCGATTCCGCATGCGGTGAGTGCCTACTTAGCTCAACAGGTTTTGAAGGAGCGTGGGCTGCGAGTGCCTATTATTACTACCCTGCACGGTACCGATACCGTCGTGGTAAGTCAAGACCCCGACTTGTATCCTGTGGTTCGGTTAGCGCTGCGAGCAAGTACGCAGGTTACAGCAGTATCGCAAGCGCTTGCCGAGGAGACAGAGGCGCGATTTGGCCTGGCGGGAGCGGTAGAGGTCATTCCTAACTTCGTAGATACGGAAGTTTTTAGCCCGGCTCGCTACGATGCGAACTTAAGAGCCGCCTATGCCGCCCCGGGAGAATACCTTCTCGTACATGCCTCTAACTTTCGGCCGGTCAAGCAAGTGCCTCAGATTATCCAGCTTTTTGCTCGCCTCGTAGAAATAGGCGTACCGGCTCGGCTTTTGCTTATAGGCGATGGGCCAGAAAAAGTTTTGTGTGAGCAGCAGGTTCGGGAGCTGCGGCTGGGGGCCCGAGTGCACTTCGTGGGGGGGATTGCCGATGTGGCTCCCCTTTTGGTGATCGGGGATGTATTTGTGCTGGCTTCGGCGTATGAGAGTTTTGGCTTGGCTGCGTTAGAAGCTATGGCATGTGGAGTGCCGGTGGTCGCTCCTGCTGTGGGAGGGCTTCCAGAGGTGATTTCGTCGGAAGCGGGACAGCTTTTTCCCAAGGACGATATAGAAGCAGCCCTGCATGTTACACTTCGGGTACTGGAAAAGCTGCCTCGCTATCGCCAGGCTGCCCGCCAAAATGCCCTTCGCTTCCGAAAAGAGCTAATCTTACCACAATACGAAGTCCTTTACCAAAAAGTACAGGTCCCTGCTCGCTGACGGGCCCTCCGCTCTCTCCTGATTTCCTTCCATTTACGAGTTTTCCCAGCGAAAACTATTGCTTGAAGAAGAAGTATATCGCTCCTATGAGCAGCACAAACCCAATAATGTGATTAGGTCGCAGCGAGTCCATCTTGAAAAACGTAATCGCCAGCAGGGTAAAGACGGTTACGGAGATAGCTTCTTGGATGATTTTGAGCTGCCACAGGTCAAAGGGACCGCCAGTTACTTTGCTGCCGAGGCGATTGGCGGGTATCATAAGAGCATACTCTATCAAAGCTATCCCCCAGCTGAGGAGAATGGTGCCTATTAGTCCCGCTTTACGGAGCAGGGGAAGGTGATGAAACTTCAAATGGCCGTACCAGGCTAGGGTCATAAAGGCATTAGACAAGGCGAGTAGGAGAATGGTGAGCCAACCTCGCATAGGGCTTCTCTGGAGAGAGTAAACAGAAGGTCGGAAGAGGAGTAGCTTACTGCCAGGTTTGGAGGAAGGCCACAAGGCTTGCCATCTGGGTCTCTGTAAGGTATGGATGGCCAGGCATGACCCCTTTCCCTTCGCGGATGACCGCAGCCCAATAAGTTACATCAGGATTTTGCATAGGATGGAGGGAAGGGGATTTTTGGTACCGAGCTTTACCATCTACACCATGACACCGAGCACAAAGAGTACGATAGAGCTGCTCGCCTTCCGCTACCGAGACGGTATTAGCTGCGATTGC
>CALKJV010000032.1 GCA_937995505.1 uncultured Bacteroidia bacterium
CTTGGGACTGCGCTGCGGCCGTAAATACAGCCGAATCGGCGTTTGTAGGCCTTTTCGTAGCCGATTCCACACGGCGAAGGCCCTCTCCCCAGGCTCTATCTCGTAGTAGCCGGGCCGCACGCTTGTCATCGGAAGCAGCCATCGCCAGAGCACATATGCAGGGAAAAGCGTATCTGTACGACCTATGTCCCCACTTAGCGGAACCCGATAGGCTACGGGATGGAGCAGCCGTACCGGCGCCGTGAATTGGAGCACTCCAATCCCTAAAAGCCCCAAAAGAACTGCCCCTATCAGGAGCCGAAAGCGCCGCTGCTGCAGAAGCCTACCCCAGCGCCAGCCTTGAGAAGGACGAGAACGGGACTTCTTTCGCTTACGGGGAGCCATGCGCAGAGGTATTTTGCGAGAGATAGCGAAGGAATCGTCGCTGCTCAGGCTCGAGCCAGCTCGGCAGCGGTTTAGAGAGGTAAGGCCAGCTGCGCCGAGCAAGCAGTTCAGCCCCTTCAGTCGGCGTAAGCTCTGCTACAGCCTTCCCAAAGCGCCGTTCCGCTGCCGCCTTCACTCCGTACACATCCGAGTCATAGGGTAAGCTATTGAAGTAAAAAATCAGGAGTCTCTCTTCGCTCCAGAGGAGCTCCAGGAGAGCGCCTGCGATGCCGCTTCCCCATCTAACCTCGCCCTGAGGGTAAAACAAGTACTCCGCCGTGCGCTGTGCCAGAGAAGGAGCCGTCTTACGCAGGCTCGCTCGCTCAGCTTCACGCAAAGCCGCTCGCAGCGGTAGCGGTATGTCGGATTGCCAGCTCCACTTTGGGGCCTGCCCCGCAAAGAACCCCTGTACTACCGGCACCGGCACAAAAGGAACCCACTGTAGCCCCCACAAAAGCCCAAGAATAAGTACTATACTCCATCCCACCACGCCTAAAATTTTGCGCAGCAACCAACGGGCCGGCCATAAAAGCATCCCTCAGCCTAATTGCAGCTGATCCACGCGCTGCCGATAAAAGTCGTTTATGGTCTCTACCACCTCCTCGGGCGTATCTACAAGCGCAAAAAGAAGGAGGTCTTCCGGCGAGATGTAGCGCCACTCTTCTAATAAAACAGCTTTGAGCCACTCTACTAGACCGCCCCAAAACTGCCGCCCCACCATCACTACGGGAAAGCGCTCAATTTTTCGGGTCTGAATAAGGGTCAAAGCTTCAAAAAGTTCATCCATCGTCCCAAACCCACCGGGCAGCACGACAAAAGCCTGGGCATATTTCACAAACATCACCTTGCGTACGAAAAAGTAATCAAAGTTGATGAGGAGATTATCATCCACGTAGGGGTTTGGGTGCTGCTCAAAGGGCAAGACAATATTGAGGCCTACGGAGTGGCCGCCGAGTTCTTTGGCGCCTTTATTAGCGGCTTCCATGAGACCGGGCCCACCACCTGTGATAATGCCATAGCCGCTCTCTACAAGCGCGCGCGCCACAGCTACAGCTAGCTCATAATGTTCGCTCCCAGGCTTAGCCCGAGCTGAGCCGAAGATAGATACACAAGGCCCAATCCGCGCCAGGGTTTCAAAACCCTCTACGAATTCGGCCATAATCCGGAAAATCTGCCATGTATCTGTGGCTCGCTTCTCGCGTAGGTCGCGGGTTTTATTGAATAAATTTTTGGGCAGACCGTTGGTCGGAGGCATCATACGGAAAGGATAAGCAAGCAAATTTACAGCTTCTGGGCGAAAGTTTCGGCTCGGGTTTGCCAGCAGACCGCCTCCCGCCAAAACGCACTAAGCAGGGCAAAAAGAGGCTCGTGATGCACTTCTAAGTGAGAGCGCACGACAGTAGAATCTATGGGCAAGCGACGACGCTCTATGAAGCGTTCTATGTGCGCTGACATCCCCGCAAAGTCCCCGAACTGCCGTAAGAGATTCTGGCGCTGTAAAGCTGCTGCAAACTCGCACCAAGACGGTGGAATCCATACCGAATGCGGTACAAGGGTCTCTTGCAGAAAGCGCTTTGCAAAGAGCTCTAATGGCTCTCCAGGACTCAGCTCTGGCCATAGGGCACCAAGCACAGCATCTAACCACAGATCGGCGATAAGCCCAGCATAGCGCCCAGCTGCAGGCCTCAATACTCGCCGAGCCGCCAAAAAAGCGGGGTGGCGATCCGTCTGCCAATCTACCCACCGATGAAAGCGCACCCCCAGCTGAATTTCGGGAGGGAGTTTCTCAAAAGCCTGCCGACGCACTCCATCTGCGATAAAGGCCCCAAACTGAAAAGGTGGGGGGCCTTCTGCTAGAAAGATATGCCCAAGGTGGTGCATATTAGGAAGAGGCGCGTTGGAGGGCTGCTCTAAGGCTACCCGTTTCGCGGAGGAGCGCTTCGGCTTGAGCTTCGGGAAGGCCAGTGGCTTCCCGCAAGTAGCGCACAGCCCGCTGCCAGAGCTTGCGATTGACCAGCTGAAGGTCAATCATACGGCTCCCACGCACATGCCCCAGCCGAGTAAAAGTAGCGGTAGTAATCATATTTAGCACGAGCTTGGTGGCCGTGCCGGCTTTGAGGCGGGTGCTGCCGGTAAGCACTTCAGGGCCAGTCAGTACGACGATGGGGTACTCTACGAGGGCAGCGAGGGGGGTGTCGGGGTTAGCGGTAAAGGCGCCTGTGAGGGATCCTACGCTTCGGGCATACTTTGCGGCGGCGAGAGCGAAAGGGGTTCGGCCGCTCGCACTGATAGCAAAGAGAGCATCTTTTGGGCCGAGGGCAAGCGCTTGGAGGGCCTGCACGGCAGCGCTTTCATCGTCCTCGGCGGCTTCAACAGGTCCTCGGAGGGCAGCTTCTCCCCCTGCGATAAGCCCCACTACTTGCCCAGGGGCAGCCCCAAAAGTAGGCGGGCACTCAGCCGCATCCAGTACCCCCAGGCGCCAACTGGTACCACTACCGGCATAAACGAGCCGCCCACCCTGCCGCATCCGCCCTACCAACGCCTCTACAAACGCCGCCACCTGCGGTATGACCTCACGCACTCGTAACGGAACCTGCTGGTCTTCGTCATTCAGGGCGTATAAAAGCGCCTCTGTCTCCCACGTCTCTATCTGGGGGTAGGGCGAGTCTGCTTCCGTAAGCCAGCTCATACAGCAAAAGTAACCTTCCCCGAAACAAAAAGGGGGCTTTCGCCCCCCAAACCAACCTGCAGACGGCTCGGCCTATAAGGCGCCGCTGCCTGCTGCAGTCTATCGGAGAGTCACATTAACAGGGTTCCGATTATCCACCTGTACCGACGCCACTCGGTCACAAGCCTCATTATTGTAAGGGTCGTAATTGACCTTGACGGTGCGGTTTTGGGTGGAGAGCTGCCAGATGCCTTTGACCGGCACGCGAAAGATGCAGTTGCCTACGACTTTGAGGGGGTCTAGGATTTGGGTAGTGAAGGGATTGCCCCGGCGAGTAGTCCCTTGCGCTCCGCCCTCAATCAGCCAGATATCATCCCAGCGCGACCAGGAGGTATTTTGCCCCTGAATTTGCCGCAGGGTACGTGTAGCGCTCCACTGGATAGTCCCATTCGGCGTGATGACCTGGTGATTCTGCACGGTATCTCGCAGGACGCGCTCTCCCGCAGAATTAATTCCCTCGTGAAAGAGGATTTTAGTTACGATGTGCTGGTTGTCATTGACGAAGAAGCTATCGGTAGTGATGAGCGCCCGAGCGCCGGCGGCTGGCCACTGCGGCCCAGAGAAGGTCACGTACACCTTACCTCGGCGATAAACCCCATCCCGACACAGGCAGTTGGTCGTACCGAAGTCAATAGTCAGACGCCGCTGAAGCGAGTCATACGAGACCACCGCACAGGCGGGGAGGTAAGTAGAGTCCACACCTGCTGTACGCCGCCGGTCCCGGGTTTCACCTTGATTATCTACGGCGTCTCCAATGAAGTTCTGCTCCCCTTCCACGCGGGCATTATCCTCAGCCGCCTCTTGAAAGGGGGTGGGGTCTAAGGTGTCTTTCTCTTTCCTTTTGCAGCTGATTACAGCTACAGAGAGGCCCAAAAAGAGGGCCACGGCAATTTTTTGTGAGGTTCTCATAAGTAAGGCTTATGAGCTCAAATGGCCCTGGAAGGTTTAAGGCACA
>CALKJV010000033.1 GCA_937995505.1 uncultured Bacteroidia bacterium
GCATCTCAAAAGCGCTGAGTTTTTTGACGCTGAGAAGTATCCTTATATCATCTTCCGCAGTACAGGGGTGCAGTGGCGGCCGCTCAAACGGTTCATCTTAGAAGGCGACCTCACTATCCGAGACAAGACCCATCGCATTCAGCTAGACGGAGAGCTGAAAGGGCTCGTACTCAAGGACCTCGTAGGACAACCCCGTGTGAGCTTCCACCTCACCGCACAGATAGATCGGCGGGCCTGGGGACTCACCTGGCAAATGGAGACCCAAGACGGCACCCCCATAGCAGATAACTTGGTTACGCTGGATATAGACGCCGAGATTACTACACCTGCTGCCATGGAAGCCCTGCGTCAGATGCTGGCGCAGATGGGGATGCCTGCTTAAAGATGGCCCTCTTCCGACTGTCAGCGGAGCTAAAATCGCCCTTCCCGGGCGTGCGCTGGCAGCCCGACTCAGGGAAGATCCTTAGCCGAACCGAAAGCTGGGAGGCCCTCCCAGAAGCTACACAAATGGCAGCCCTCGCTCTACCCCCCTGGGACTTCTTAGAAGTTGAGGGCCACCGCTGGGCTAAACATATCCTCCCCCCAACCGATGGCACCGAAACTTTTTTCCTTATCCCGGCCGATGGCTACTACGAAGCCATCCAGAAGCTCCAAGCCTTAGAAGCTGAAGCGAAATTCCTGCGAGAGCAGCTGCACGCCTTCGTGCAGAATGTACCCCTGCCGCTTTTCGTAGTGCAGGACGCTCCCAGCGCTCAGCAAACCCAAATAACCTTCGCCAATAACCTCCTTCTGGAAAGTCTCGGAATCCCCCTCAAGCGGCTCTATCAAGGGCTTACCCTACAAGACTTATTCGGAGAAGCCACCGAAGCGGTGTGGGCCTTTCTGGATCAAGCGCATCGCTCCCGAACTCCCGTGCAGGAGATTTTTGAGGTGCCTAGCTCGGAGGGCCTGCGCTGGTGGCTCGTACGGGCTTTTCCCTTCCAAACCTCAGCGCTGCAAGGTATCATGGTGGGGCTTGTAGACCTTACTCGGGAAAAGGCCCAAGAGCGCGAGCTGGCTGAGGCTTATCAAGAGCTCCAGACCCAAACCGAAGAGCTACGGCAAAGCCAAGAAGCTTTACAAAGCGCCTACGAAGCCCTCGCCCAAGCCAAAGAAGAAGCCGAAACCCGCCGCAAAGAACTGGAAGACTCTTTGATTGCCGCCCAGCGATACCAGCGTACCCTGCTCTTTCGTGTGCATACCCTGTATGAGGCGTGGGGCTATGAGCGCTGCGCCGTAGTAGCGCGAGCCCATACCTACGTAGGCGGCGACTTTATCGTAGCCAAAGCCAAAGGAGATTATCTGTATGTAGGCGTGGGAGATGCAACCGGACACGGCAGTAGCGGCGCCCTTTTAGCTGTCACCATACAAGGGCTCCTTCACCAGTATATCTTGCAGCTCTCTGCCCCCGACCAGCTACATGAGGTTTTAGAGCAAGCTCGAGGGGATCTGTGGGAGATCTTGGAGGTCACGCCTGGCCGAGACCTCTCTAATGACGGCGCTGAGGTCGCTCTCGTTGCGCTTCCGCTCAACCGTTCTGGCGAGCTGTATATCAGCACTGCGGGCCGAAGCGTGTACCTTCTCTCCTCAAGGGGAGAGCTTGTAGAGAGCCAGCAAGGCCGCCGAGCCTTAGGCTGGAGCGTACCTGGTCAACCCTTAGAGCCTTATTCCACCGAGAAGCTCCCCTACCTCGCAGGCGATACCCTCATTCTTTTCTCCGATGGCCTTACAGACCAGCTGAATGCCGAAGGGCGTCGCTTAGGGAAAAAAACCTTTCGCGACCTCCTTACAAGTGCCCATACGGCTGGTCCTGAGCCCCGCGACAAAACCCGTCATATCCTCCAGCACTGGCACACCTGGAAAGGCGACACCGAACAGACCGACGACCTTGTCTTAATCGCCATAGCGCTGTAGGAGTGCTTCTTGACTAAGTTATTTTAGGTACTTTTGCGGCATGCGGAAGGTAGGCGTATTTTGTCTGATGGCTTGGGCTTTCGCTCAGCAGAAAGCCACCTGGTATGCCCCTAAATTAGGCATCAATTGGGGGCAGTACCGCACGAAAGACCTCCAGGCTATCAACTCCCGCTCTTACTGGGGAGGGGGCTTTTATGGGGGTATTGCTTTGCAGCAGCAGCTGGACCCAAAGGGCTGGTGGGCTCTCCAAGGCGAACTCGGCATCACTCAGCGCCGCTCCACCGACCGAAACCTCCTCTACGACTATCGCTACAACCTCTGGAGCGCAGACTTGGCGGTTTTGGGGGTATGGCGGTGGGTGCGCAAGTTTGAAGCGTTTTTCGTGGAAGCCGGGCCCTCTTCCAGCTTGCTCCTTACCGGCCGCTACTGGGAAAAAGACAATCAAACCGGCGAAACCGAGACCCGTAAGGTAGACTTCGGACGAGGGGGCAGCCGGGATGTACGCCGTGGGGAAATAGCCCTCAATGCCGGTATAGGCGCAGGGTATCTGGCTGGTCCAGGGTATCTCACTTTTGGCTTGCGCTTCTGGCACGGAGTCAATAACCTCTCCGGCGGCCTTTTCCAACGCTGGCACAATTATGGCCTGCTCATGAGCGTCTGCTACTGGTATGACGACTCCCAACGAGACTAAAGTCCCCCCTTCCCTCTCCGCCTTACAGCAAGAGGTAGAGGAATGGATACAAAAAGTCGGTAAAGGCTACTACGGCGTGCTCACCAATACCGCTCTCCTGATGGAGGAGGTGGGCGAACTTGCCCGCCTTTTAGCTCGGCACTACGGCGACCAAACCTTCAAGCCTGGCGAAGACGCCTCTCCAGAAGCCCTAGCCGAAGAGATGGCAGATGTGCTTTTTGTGCTTATCTGCTTAGCCAACCAGACGGGGGTAGATCTCACTCAGGCCTTCCTGCAAAAGCTTGAGAAAAAGACCCAGCGCGACCGAGAGCGGCACGCAGCTCGTCAGCTTCCTTCCTGAGCCTTCCACAGCCAGCTTATCCCCACTAAAAGTCCCGTAGGCCAGAGGTAGCGATTGACCTGGTGAAGCGTTTGCACATAGAGAAAGCTCTCACTACGGACCCCCTCTCTGAAGCGAATCTCCGCATAGAGGGTAAGGTTCACAATCCACGCCGGAATAACCCTCCGCATATCGCTCACGGCCACGGAGTTCCACTCTTGCAGAGGCTGGCCGTCAGGCGTCTCGTATTCCAGCATAAGGGTCTGGCCGAGCGGGTGGAGCACTTGCCCCCCTCCTGCTACGGCAAAAGCCCCTTCCGCATCAAAGCTCACCCGCCACAGCCCTTGCAGGTACAAGTAGTGCGTG
>CALKJV010000034.1 GCA_937995505.1 uncultured Bacteroidia bacterium
TTTCTACTCAAGAGCTTAGCTCGCTCAGCAGAAGGGCACTTTTTCTGGCGCTTCAACCTACCAGTGCTCGTAGCCTCCTACAAAGCGATCTTGGCGGAGGTGAGCGGTCCCCCTTATGGCGGTCCGACTCTTTTTCTGCGAGGCGAAAATTCTCCTTACTTGCGCCCTGAAGACGAGGAGGCGATCCGACGGCTTTTCCCGAATGCCCAGTTCCAGACTATCCCGCGGGCAGGTCACTGGGTGCACGTAGATAACCCCACTGCTGCCCAGGAAGCGCTACAAGAGTTTTGGGGCACAGCTAAGTGACCTCAGGGCGCTTGAGCCACACGAGAGCCCTGCCAAGTGAGGTGCTTAGCGACAGGATAGGCCCTGCGAATGCGCTCGGGATCTAGGGTCATGGGCTTGCACTGGCGCTCCACATAAAGCCGCAGCTGATCGTCATAATGGGGGCTTTTCGGGTCCGCAGAAACCCCATACGGTAGCACCGACTCAATGTACGGATACGCTTGCCCACGCTGAAACCGCACAAACTGAATGTAGGTGTCTCCCGCTACTACCCGTAGAAAGCCTTTTTTCTCGTCCCACTGTCCGTAGGAGGGGGCTAACTGCTCTGGCAAGCCGTCAAAGGCGTAGCGCTTTCCCTTGACCTCTAAGGCTTGCACAGCGGCTAAGGGAGGATCTATTTTTCGGTAAAATCGCTGGAGCTGTCGGCTCGCATAAGCGAGCGCTTCCTGCAAGAGAGAGGGCGGAAGTTGGGTCTGCTGTCCTTCTAGCCAGTTATAGCCGGGCATCTGGGCTTTTCGCAGCGCATACGAAGCCGCTAATGTAAGTAGCGCAGCGCTCCGACTCTCTCCTAAGCCAGAAAAATCCCATCGCCGAACTACCTCCAGCGCCTGACGAATCTGACTTGGCTGCTGGCTATCTGGTAGCGAAGCAAACGCGTGCCAGAGCCCCCGTATCGGCCCATCGTAGGGATACTTTCGGTCATACTTGAGCGCCTGAAAGTCTGACCAACCGAATCGCTCCTTCTGCTGGATAAGTTCGTAAAAGCGCCGCTCGCGGTTATTATGGCGATTCCAGTGCCAGGCATGCTGAGCTGGAAAGGCCTCTGCCCGAGGGGAAGCCTCTGGACAGCTGGTCGCGAAAGGACTGTTATTCACACTAAAAACATAGCCGCACGCTGGGGCTAGCACCTGGGGGAGCTCTTCTGGAGAAAGGTACCGCTTCCACAGCACAGCCGAAGTATCACCCGGTAAAACCCCTTGCCACTGATACGCCGGCGAACGCTCCGGCAAAAGGGCATTGAAAAAATAGAATATCGTATCCGTGCGGTCAGCATACACCACATTGAAAAGGGGTATCCCCTGCAGGCGCAAGGCCTGATAAAACTCTCCAAACGAACGGGCCTTGCTCATCTCGTACCACTCTTGGGGGGCTCGGTACAGCCGCTCTATAGGGAAGCGCAGCGCATACAAGCCTTTTTTCGTACGTACGACCGGACCAAAAGCGCTATACTCTAAGTTCTTTCGGATACGCAGGATGGGGCCTTTGGGCTTAGGGGGATTTAGGACGGGCCAGCCCTGCGCATACGCTTGGGGATTGCGCATGAGGCGCACCGCAAGCCGAACCTTCTCCCGTCGCAAGGTATCCCACTTCCCATCCAGGCGGTAGAGGTACTTCTTTTTCGGATGGGGGCTAAGCCGATAGATATCTACGAAATCCGGCCAGTTGAAAGTAACTGCCCAGCCTAAATGGGGATTCGTGCCGAGACCTGGCGCTACCATACCCGGGAAAAATCCCCCTAAGACATGCCAACCCTCCTCGCTATGCAGGAAAGCTTCATACCAGCGCATCACGCCCTCTAAGGGCACGTGAGGATTAACAAGCAGGTAAGTGGAGCTGTCGGCGGTTTTACGGGAGCTGAGAGCGATCGCGTTAGAGCCGGCCAAAACCCGAAACTCATACTGCTCTGGACGTCCTGCCATAGTTTGCTGGAGCGCTTGCCCTACCCCGACCATCCCCGCCAACACAATCATGTGCCCCCGCATCACATCCTCTCCTGTTACGGGAAAGAGCCCCTTGTCTAATACCGCTTGCGGATGCTGCTGGGCAAAGGCGTTTATGCCAGCGGCGTAAGCCTCTAAAACAGCTCGAGCGGCGGGTGATAAGCTATCGTACTGCTGCCGGCTTAGGGAGAAGGCCCCAATAAAATGCGCGAAGTAATCCATCGCTGCGCCCGATTTGCCGATGAGGCGGCCGAGGCGTCCTTTTGAAAGGGTCAGGAGATATTGAAGTCGCGCAAAGTCATCCTCTGCATGGGCCCAAGCCAGCCCATACGCACAGTCGGCATCGGTCTTTCCGAAAATATGTGGGGTGCCAAAACTATCTCGGCGAATCTCTACCGACTGGGCGGCAAGCACCCCCAGCCCAAACGTCATCCGAAGCCAACGCATAGGGGGCAAAAGTATTTTTTTAGAATGAGATTAGTTATTGCCGCCGGCCTCGTGCAGGTCGGGCGGCGGTAGAGGGAGACGCCAGTTCTGAATAACCTCAGTCAGTGGGGCGGTGGTTGTAGCAGAGGGAAGGGGAGCGCTCAGCAGGAAAGCCAGCGTCGGCGCGATAGCTGTAATCGGCACACGCTCAAAGAGCCAGCGAGCTCGTATGCCTCCTCCCCACCACACGATGGGCACATGCGTATCATAGGTCCAGATAGAGCCGTGGGTAGTGCCGTAAGCGTAACCCCCTTCTATCCAGCCGGGTGCATAGACGACAACCACATCCCCGCTACGGAGAGGCAGGAAGCCGGCTTGGAGCATCTGAAAGGCGTAGGCAGTGCCGCCAGGACCGCTAAGCTCTTCCCGAGTATAAGCGGCGATAATGTGTGGCTGGTCCAAAAGCCAGTTTTTGAGCGCAGCTGCGGCCTGCTGGCGCTGCGCAAGCGAGAGGTGCGGAGAGAAGTAAAAGTTCTGATTGACAAAAGCAGCGATAGGCTTTGTAGGGTCTACAAGGCCTAGAAGCCCCCGAAGGAAGTGCTGAGCTTGTTCCAGGAGCCGGGCTTCTGGGTAGCGGCCTGCATTCCAACCGCGCTCGGCGAGGGCTTCCGGCGTCGGCGAAGCCCCATGGTCCGCCGTGAGAAAGAGTAATACCTCCTCCCTGCGAAATCGTCGGCTAAGGTAATTTAGGAAATCCGCCAAGCTGCGGTCTAACTCGCGGTACAGCTCTTCCAGTTCGCAGCTTTCGGTACCGAAAAAGTGTCCCGCTAGATCTGGGCTAGATAAGCTGATAGCAAGGAAGTCGGGGGTAGGGCCACGCCCGAGCCGCTCAGCGGCGATAGCTTCTTTGGCTAGCTGGAGGGTAAGCCAGTTACCTGCGGGGGTATACAGCAGCTCTTTATAGGAGCTGGGTTGATGGGGAAAGGTCGTAGCGGTCACTCCCTTAAAGGTGGCTTCATAGGGGCTCTCATCTTCACACAGGAGAGCGGCATGGACACGCTTCCAGGGCAGGCGCAGGAGGCTATCGGGGTACTTTCGTGCATTGAAGCGCTCCACCCACGCCGGTAGCGTATCCCTGTAGTAGGTGCTCGTAACCCACTGCCCACTTTGCGCATCAAACCACAGGGCTAAGCTACCCGAACGGCCGATAGGCAAGATAGCTGAGCGATCTTTAAGGGCGATTCCGATGGTTTTGCTGCGGAAGCGGGAGCTGTAGCGTAGCTCATCACAGATGGTACTAGCCCATAGGGGGCGGGGGGAGCGGCGCAGGTGGGCCCCTTCTGCGCCTACGGGCCGCACCGCCGTATCTTCTGTACAGTACCAGAAACGCCCTGACTCCCGCTCCCACCAGTCATTGGCTACGATGCCGTGATGGGCCGGCGTGGTACCTGTATAAACAGAGGCATGACCAGGCCCCGTATACGTGGGGAAGTACGTGTAGTGGCCATTCCAGTAAACGAGCCCTTCGGAAATGAGCTTTCCGAAACCCTGACTGCGCTTAGGTATGAATCGCCGCAGGTAATCTGCGCGCATCTGGTCCACAACGATGCCGACCACAAGGCGAGGCTGCTGCGCATAGAGAAGGGAAATCCCCATCAGCAGCCTAGCTACATGC
>CALKJV010000035.1 GCA_937995505.1 uncultured Bacteroidia bacterium
GGTTGCCGCCCCAGGTGGAGTTGATACGGGAGGGCACGCGAAAGACATTTGTAGGCACTTCATCTACCTTAGGGCCAGCGAGGATGCCGCAGATTTGCATCTTTTTGCCGAAGGAGATTATATCGGGCAAGGCATCAGGCCCGAAGTGTTCGTGCGCCCAGAAGCGGCCCGTAGCGCCTACCCCAGTCTGCACCTCGTCATAGATAAGCATCACATCGTTTTCGTCGGCCAGCTCTCTGAGGACCCGCATAAATTCTGGACGGAAGTGATTATCTCCGCCCTCGGACTGAATGGGCTCAATAATGATAGCGCAAATGTCGTCGCGGTGTTCTACGAAAGCCTGTTTGATTTGGTTGATAGCCAGCTGCTCCTGGGCGATAGTGTGTGCTAAGTTCTCTTCGGTGAGGGGGAAGCGGAGCTTGGGGTTTACAATACGGGGCCAGTCTGAAAACTTTGCGAAATAGCGCACTTTAGCGGGGTCTGTGTTTGTGAGGCTCATCGTATACCCCGAGCGTCCATGAAAGGCCTCCTGGAAATAGATCACCTTATGCCCTACTTCTCTCCGGTAGCCCTTTGCGAAGTTCTTCTGGACCTTCCAGTCCATAGCGACCTTGAGGGCGTTTTCTACGGCGAGGGCTCCCCCCGCAATAAAGAAGGCGTACTTAAGATAGGGGGGAACGGCTACTAGCTCAAAAGTATGCACAAAGTGCGCATACTGCTGGGTATAAATGTCGGCATTGGTAGGGTTCACGATAGCAGCTTGGAGAAGGTGGTGGAGAAATTCTCGGTCTTCTACCATTTTGGGGTGGTTATAGCCGAGGGGTATGGTGGCATAGCACCCGAAAAAGTCTAAGAGTTCTCTTTGGTGTTTGCTATCGTAGAGCCAGACGCCATGGCTTTTTTCTAAATCCATGACCAGATCCAGTCCATCTCGCAAAATGCGCCGTTGGAGCACGCGGTCTACTTCAAAAGGCGGCAGGTCTATGCGGTATGCCATACGGCAAAATTAACACAATCTGAGGGGTCTGGGGTGCACTGAGGGGAGCGCTGCAATTTTGCGGGCATGAGCGGGTTTTATGTGTCAGTGCTAGAGAGGGGCACGGTGGTGCGGCTGGAGGGAGAGGAGTTTCGGCATGCTACCCGCAGCTTGCGGCATCGGGCGGGAGATAGAGTTTGGCTGACTGATGGGAGGGGCCATACGGCAGAAGGCATGATTGAGCGTATAGCGGCCACTCATGCAGAGGTACGGGTAGAGGAGCTCTACGAACGGCTTGGGGAGCCCCCAGCGCCTGTGGCTCTCGTAGTGCCGCCGCTCAAGCAGTCGGTTCGTTTAGAATGGCTCGTGGAAAAAGCCGTGGAGCTGGGCGCTACCGAGCTGTATTTCTTACCTATGGAGCGCAGCGTGCGAGAGGGTGTGAACTTATCTCGGCTGCAGCGAGTGGCCTTAGCCGCCCTCAAACAGAACCTGCGCAGTGTATTACCGCGGCTTAGCGCGCTTTCAGATTGGGATGAGGTACCGTGGGACCGCTTTCCTTGCCGGCTCATGGGCGAAATTGGGTCGCCTAAGCGCCTTTACGAAGCACTGCCTTCGCAGAATACTCCCTGTCTCTGGGTAGTGGGACCAGAAGGCGACTTTTCTCCGCAGGAGCTCGCACGACTCCAAGCCCAGGGGTGTCAGGGCGTAAGCTTGGGTACTTTACGCCTACGGGTGGAGACCGCTGCCGTACTTTTTCTGTCTGCCCTCAAAACCTTCTGGGGCTATTAGGCTCCCATGCTCATTGGATTCAATCTAACTTTGCAGCATGAGTGAAGCGTTTGTGACGTTTCGGGAGGCGTTAGAAGCGGTGCTGGTCGTGGGGATCCTCATGCGGTATGTGCCTATGCTGCAGCGGGCCTATGTATGGGGCGGAGTGCTGCTTGCAGTGGTAGTGAGCCTTCTCGGGGCGTGGATGCTCCATGCGGTGGCTTCGGCAAACGCTCTGTGGGAAATAGGACTTTCCTTCCTTGCGGCGGTCCTACTCTTGTATATGGTAGTTTGGATGCGGAAGCGGGCTGCCGCCGAGAGCCGCTATCTACAAGGCGTCGCCCAACAGGGAGAAGGGCTGGTCTTGCTTTTTGCCAGCTTTTCTGCCGTAGCTCGAGAGGGGCTGGAAACGGTGATCTTCCTACGGGCGCTATGGCATATGCAAGCGGGATTGTCTTGGGTAGGAGGCATAGTCGGGCTATTAGTCGCCATCGGGTTAGGACTGCTGGTTTTCGGCTTTGCCCGAAAAGTGCCCCTGCGTAAGTTCTTCAACCTCTCTTCCATACTCCTCCTTTTGATTGCTGCGGGTATGGCAAGCTATGCGGTTCATGAGCTTCTAGAGCTTCTGGAAGGGCGCTACGAGTGGGCTACGGCACTAGCCGAAGCCAATGCTTGGTCCATCTTACCCCCAAAAACCTCTGTGGAGCCTAAGTGGGCCTGGGCTTATGCCTACCATGCGGGCCAATACTTCCCCCCCCTACACCAAAAAGGCTGGATAGGCGCCTTTCTCCATGCGCTTACGGGCTGGCGGGCTTCTATGACGTGGGCAGAAGTAGGAATTTGGCTCGTTACTTTTCTGGGAGGGCTATGGCTTTGGCGGCGGGCCGCTCCTAAGGCGTGAACCTCTCCACCTTTTTAGGTATCTTTGACTTATGCGGGTTTGGGGAGGATGGCTTTTCGCCCTTGCCTGGGGGCAAGTGGCATTTTATATTGAACCGGTCCGCTACCTGACCTTAGAGGGACAGCCGTACTTAGAGCTCTTTCTAGGCGTAGACGCTACAAGCGTGCATTACAAGGCCATGCCAGGAAAAGGCTACACGGCCGAGGTGGATTTTTCGCTCATCCTGCGCAACGCCGTAGATGAACCCATCTACGCCGATAAGTTTCGTTTCCTGCTCCCTACCTTAGCGGATACAGCAGACCCCCAGCGCCGTCAGATTTATGCGGATATTCGGCGGCTGCGCCTGCCTCCTGGCACCTACCTTTTAGAAGTAGAAGCTCAAGACCCTCATCAGCTACCTAAGCCCCAGAAGGTAAAAGCCCTCACTCAGTTTGAGGTAACCTCTGGTGGAGAGAGCTTTGGGTATAGCGACCTTCTGTATGCGAAGTCCATCCGACCCGCAAGCGGTCAAGGCTACGAGCGACATGGTCTCGCAATTGAGCCGTGGATCTCTAATGGGTTTCTCATTGACCCCGATACCCTCTTTGTGTATGGGGAGGTCTATCATGTGGATAGCCTGACAAGCGACCCGTATTATCTACGGTTGCGCCTCCTGGATGCCCAGCGGGCTGAAGCGGTAGCGGGCTACAGCTTCACAAAAAAGCCGCGTCGACCCGGCGCTTTTGAAGCTTTTTTCTTTCAGCTCCCCCTCCAAAAGCTACCTTCCGGGATTTACCTCACACAAATAGAGCTGTGCCGAAACGATGGCGAAGTGCTTGCGACCTGGTACCGACGATTTACCCTCTTTAGCAGCCGAGAACCCCTCGTAGAAGGCTCAGAAAGCGAATACGATGCTCAGTACGGCTTTGCCGAGAAAGAACTGGATGAGCTTTTAGGTGGCATGGTACACTTGGCAACCCCTGTGGAGAAAAGCTTTATGCAGGCATTGAGCGGCCTTGTAGAGAAGAAGCGCTTCTTTGTGGCCTTTTGGAAAAAAAGACAGGGGCAACCTGGGGCTATTTCCTTCAAAGAGTTTTTGCAGCGCTTCACTTACGCTAAACAGCACTTCAAGTCCTCGCTACGACCCGGATGGCGCACCGACCGAGGACGGGTATTCATTCAATATGGCCCGCCAAACGATATGCAATTTTTCTACAACGAGCCCGATAAGTACCCCTACCAAATCTGGACCTACAACCAGGTCGGCTCCCAGTCTCAAGTGATTTTTGTCTTTTACGACCCGGACCTTATTACGGGCGAGTATCCTCTTTTACACTCTAACCGTATAGGCGAGCTGCAGAATCGCAATTGGCGGGCGTTTCTTTTGCGGGCTCGGGCCGCTTCTACCGGAGAAACCGAAAGGTATCAGCGTTTCGGCAGCGGAGGAGCTTTTCTCTTTCGGGATGACCAGACGATTGGCTTTACGCGGGATGATCGGTAGTTAGCGTACAGCACTGCCGGGGGGAACGGGCTTTTCGGGCGTTATGCGCACAAGCTCGCCTTCTGGTGTCTCTGCAAAAAGAAGCATCCCCTCACTGACCACCCCTCGCAAAGAGCGGGGCGGGAGGTTCGCCACCCACACCACTTGCTGCCCCACTAACGCCTCTGGGCTATAGTGCTGCGCAACCCCCGACACTACGGTATGCAGCCCATCCGAAGCCTCTATGGTGAGCTTCAGGAGCTTATCTGCCTTTGGGATGCGTTCAGCGGCGCATATGGTAACTACTTTCAGCTGGACTTTTTGAAAATCTTCTATAGAGAGGGGAGGTGCGTTTGGAACGGGCGTTGCGGCTTCTGCTGGCGAGGAGGGCAAGAGGAGTTCTTTTAGCCGTTTGAGCTCCTCGGGGGTGAGTTTAGGCACGAGCGGTTGAGGGGGGCCTGCGAGCCGAAGGGTCGTAAGAAGGGGGGTAGGCGCTTCCAACGCTTCCCAGGGGAAAAGAGAGATTCCCAGCATTTGGCGTAGCATAGGCGCTACTCGGAGCGGCATAAAAGGCTCTAGGAGCGTTCCAAAAGCTGCTAGAAGGTCTATATAGCCTGTGAGGATAGCTCGAGCCTGCTCGGCCGGTAAATGCCACGGAGCTGCGTCGGTAAGGGCTTTATTGGCTTTCTGGGCTAAGGCTAAGA
>CALKJV010000036.1 GCA_937995505.1 uncultured Bacteroidia bacterium
TGATGAGGTTCATGACGGGGATGCCGCCAATGGTCGTATAGCGCGGCAAGGGCACCATTGTATCCCCATGCCCGCCGAGGAGCATGGCTTCAATGTCCTGCACTGAAGCGTTGAGTTCCTGCGCGAGGAAACACCGATAGCGCGCCGTATCCAAAACGCCTGCCATCCCAACTACCCGCTGCGACGGCAGCCGAGAGAGCTTGTAGGCGTAGTAGGCCATTGTGTCTAGCGGGTTAGTTACGATGATGAAGATGGCATTCGGCGCGTAAAATACCGCAGGCTCCATGACAGCCTTGATGATATCGGCGTTGACATGGATGAGGTCATCCCGGCTCATACCTGGGCTGCGCGGGCGACCCGAAGTGACGACTACTACATCGGAGTCTGCGATGGCCTTGTAGTCATTCGTAACGCCATGGACTTTTGTGTCAAAGCCCAGGAGAGGGGAAGTTTGGGCAATGTCTAAGGCTTTTCCTTCGGCGAGGCCAGGCTTGATATCTAAGAGTACGACTTCGTGGCAGTAGCCGGAGCGCGCGACCACATCTGCTGCGGTAGCGCCGACATTTCCGGCGCCGATGATGGAGACTTTCGCCATGCAGCAAAGGTAAGCTACTGCCGGAGAAAGTTTGGTTGAGTGGGCTGAAGGCGCAGGGTTCGGCGGGTGCTCTCGGCGGCGGGATCAAAGCGGATTTGCACTTCATCCGGGAAGCCCTCACGCGTAAAGCCGATGGCAAGGCGCTGGCCAGGCCGCAGCCGCTCCCAGAAGTCAGCGGAGAGGCTCTGGACGTCGGTCTCCCCTACGGTGAGGAGAAGGTCTCCTACTTCTAAGCCTGCGCGTTCGGCTAGGCTGCCAGGGAGGATCTCCTCAATTCGAAAGCCCTCCCCTTGGGGTCGTAGCTTGGGGATGCCTATGCGGCCCCAGCCGGAGAGAGGTTCCTGCCGCAGCTCCACGGAAAGGGGTAGTCCTTCAAGCAGCGCCTTGTAATCTGGCTGTTCCCGCCCCCACACATATCGGGCAAAAAATTCTCGGAAATACGGCCCCCCTAACCGAATAGCCGCCTTTTCTACTGCATCTTCTGGCATTCCCTGCCCCCTCTCATAATAGCGCTCCCACAGGTAGCGCAGTAGAGAATCTAGCGTTACTCGCCCGCCGGTCTCCCGCCGCAAGGCCATATCTAAGAGAAACCCTACCCGCTTACCCGCAGCGTAAAACGACCCCTGAAAGTGCGGCGGACGGTACACAGAAGTCGCATGCCAGCTGTCTATACTCAGCTCCGCCGGCGAAAAAAGCTGATACGCCAAGCTATTTTCTATTTGGCTCAGCTCGGCGCTTAGGCGACTCCAATACTCCTCCTCTGAGATAAGCCTCGCCCGCCAGAGCGTGAGGTTGGTGTAGTAATCTGTGAAGCCCTCCGTAAACCAGTGAAGGTTCGTGTAAGTCTCTCGGTCATACCGATAAGGCCAGAGGGCTGCAGGGCGCAGACGCTTGACATTCCATACATGGAAAAACTCATGGGCCGAGATACCGAGGAAGCTTTTGAGGGCTTCTTCGGAGGCGGCGCCCTCCTGCGGTAGCACAAACATGGCGGAGTTTTCATGCTCTACGGCATGCCGCATGGAAAAGGGCACGAGAAGGTAGAGGAAGTGGTACTCTGAGAGGGGGAGCTTTCCCCCCCAGATGCGCTTTTGGGTTTGGACGATGGCGCACAGGTCACGCAAAAAGCCCGAAAGGTCTCTAGCTCCTACCGGCCCCCAGAAATGCACATGTAAAGTAACCCCTTCACAGCTCGTGCTGCGGCTCAGAAGCCTCGGCGCAGCAAGGATAGGACAATCCACGAGATGATGATAGCTGCGGGCTTGGAAGGTACGCACGCCCTGGCGAGGGAGGGCTGTCGCTACTGCCCATTCACTTGGCAAGCTAACTAGCTCCAGCTCACACGGTTCCTCTAAGCGACCTACGGGATAAACCAGCAGGTTGATGGGATTTAGGTAAACAAGCCCTTCGCTGAGGTAGCTGGAACCCGCATCTATCTGACGGGCATAAAAGTGATACTGCAAACGGATGAGCCCGGTAGGGGGATTTTGGATCTGCCAGGTGTCTTTGGTAACCTTGCGCCAGGGAAGGGGGTTGCCCTGCTGGTCGTAAGCAGCGAAGTGGGACACCGCAGCGGCGTAATTTTGGAGGATGTATCGGCCTGGGCGCCAAGCGGGCAGGGCCACCTCGGTGAGACGCCCTTTGGAGGGGGGCAGCTCAACTTCTACTTGATAAGTATAGCGTGGGGGCGTCTCCCACCGCAAGCGATACTGGATAGGCGCAGCCACGAGGCCAAAGGTAACCGCTATCCTACACCCCCACAGGCAGACGAGCAAGCGCCGCAGCAAAGGCATCCACTTCATCGGGCAGGTTGTACAAAGCTACGGGGGCAGCGCGGATAATATCGGGTTCTCGCCAGTCTATGCAAAACCCTTCTGCACGCAGCTGAGCAAAGGCGGCCTTCGGGTCGGCTACCCGCAGGCGTAGAGAAAGCTGAGCCCCATGCAGGTCTGGGGGCGTAACCACCTCTATGTGGGGAAGGTTTTCTACTTGGCGTCGCAGGCGATGATGCAGCGCCTGCCCCTGCGCAAAGTAGCTGGGAAGGTCCAGCTGTGCAAAGATATCCAGACTCGCCTCCAGGGCTCCGAGGAGGGCGGGAGCGGGATTACTGTGCATCCAGGCGCGAGCATCGGGGGCTGGGTCAAATATAGGCTGCATGAGAAAGCGCGTCTCTAAGCGATTGCCCCACCAGCCTGCGGCGATTGGCACTTGGCCATGGTGTTTAGGATGCACGAAAAGGCCACCCACAGCACCTGGACCGGCATTGAGGTACTTGTAGCTGCACCACACCGCGAAATCCACTTCCCATGCTTCTAAGGCTAAGGGGACATTCCCCACTGCATGCGCTAAATCCCATCCGGCCCAAGCGCCCACGTCATGGGCTGCCCGGCTGATAGCCGCTATGTCAAATAACTGCCCCGTAAGGTAATGCACGCCGCTCATCCACACCCCAGCCAGTCGTTCGCCTAAGTGATAGATATGCGCTATCACCTCCTCAGTGGTAGGCACGAGGGTAGGCAGCTCTTGGGGGGCGTCGGGATAGCCATGATAGGCCGCCCAGCTCGCTACGGCATATCGGTCAGAGGGGAAGGGCTGCCGCTCCATGAGAATCATGTTGCGTGACGCCGTAGGGCGATAGAAGCTGTACAAGAGAAGGTGCAGGTTGGTCGTGAGGGTATGGGCGATAGCGAGGCTTTCAGGACGGGCGCCTAAGAGGGGGCTTAGCTTTTCTCGCAGGCGATCTGCATAATCTACCCAATGGGCCCGCTGAGAGAAGTAAGCCTCTACCCCTTCCCAAGCCCATTGGTCTAAGGCTTTGCGTATGTAGCTGGAGGCGGCCTTGGGTTGGGCGCCTAGGGAGTGCCCGCAGAAATACACCCACTCCCGCTGCTTGTCTCGGCGGGGGATAGCAAAGAGAGTTCGAAGCACCCCCCGAAGGTACACACCTACGGCTGATCCGGCTCCGGCACGAAACGGTAGCCTACGCCTTTGAGCGTCTCAATATAGTCAGGGCCGATTTTTTCTCGCAGCTTGCGAATATGTACATCCACTGTGCGGGGAATTACGTAGGTGTCTGTGCCCCAGACCCGATCGAGCAGCACATCTCGCGAGAAGTATTTATACGGTCGGCTAGCGAGCGCGAAAAGCAACTCAAATTCCTTTTTGGAGAGGGGAATGCTCTGTCCGCCTTTGTGCACGGCATATTCATCGGGGACGATCTCCAGGCCGGGGAATTGGAGTTTCTGGAGGGGCGAGGCGCGTCGGGAGAGCGCTTTGATACGGCTTAGGAGGGCTTTAGGACGGATAGGCTTGACGAGAAAGTCATCAGCGCCTGCCTCAAAGCCTGCCAGTTCTGCAAATTCCTCTGAGCGTGCCGTAAGAAAAATAACATAGCTCTCCCGAGTCTCGGGTAGCTGGCGCAGCCGCCGGCACACCTCTAGCCCATCCATGCCGGGCATCATGATATCCAGCAGGACAAGGGCGGGCTGATGCTTTTGCGCTAAGCTCAAAGCCTCTTCGCCACCTGAAGCAAGGAGAGGCTCGTAGCCTTCCTGTCGGAGGTTGTAGGCAAGTATTTCCAGTACATCGGGCTCATCATCCACCACCAGCACTTTACGATTGAGCATGAGCAAGGGTACGGCTTTTGCGTAAAAATACGGTAAAGATCCCGCCTTTTGCTCTCTGACGGGCTACTGGGGAAATTTCGTTACCTTTGCAGCAGATGGAGGCCCTGCGAGCCTTAGAGGAACGGCTTTCGGAAGAGGTGAGCCGCATTTTAGCGGAGTCCTTTCCCAAAGCCTTTTTGGTAGAAGCTCGGCTGCGGGTACACCGCCCGGAGCCTGAGGTATTTATTCGGATAGACACCGATGCAGGTATCACGCTAGATCAGTGCGTACAGATACATCTTTTACTGCGGGAAAAACTTTTACATAGCGACTGGCTCCCTGAGAATTGCTCTCTGAGCGTAAGCTCCCCTGGAGTAGAGGCGCCGCTGAAGTTTATTCGGCAGTATCCGAGAAACATAGGTCGGCTTCTGGCTGTACGGCTTCAAGATCGGCGACAGGTACGGGGAATCTTACGGGAAGTGGATGAGACAGAAGGCATAACCCTTCAAGTAGGTCCGCGTTTGCAAAAAATCCGCTGGGAGGAAGTTGCGGTAGCTCGGGTAGAGCTTCCCCGGCGCCGCCGTCCTTCTCGGCCTTCTTCTGGAAGATATGGCTCGTAGCGTGCGCGCTTCTAAGGTGTCTCAAAAAGAAAAAGAGGCCCGCCAGCGCCTCTTGAGTTCCATGCAGGAATTCATTAAAGAACATAAGCTGGATCGGGAGAAGTTTGCGCAGGTGCTACAATTGGCTTTTTTGGAAGTACTCGCTCGCCCCGAAAGAGACGGCACCCACCGAAAGGATCCTACTGCCCCTAAGCCGACCTTCTCGGTGATTGTAAATCCCGAAAATGCCGACATCCAAATCCTGCGTCATCGGCAGATTACACCAGACCTGGAGGTTGAAGACGAGAGCTGGCAGATATCGCTAAGCGAAGCCATGGAAAAAGATCCAGAGGCACAAGCCGGAGAGGAGTTCTACGAGGAAGTAGCTCTAACAAGCCTCACCCGCAGCCAGATCGACCAACTCAAAAATCGCCTGCGGCAGCAGCTGCGCGACCTAGAACGCCACAGTCTTTATGAGCGATACAAACATAGAGTAGGGGACATCCTCACCGGAGAAGTGCTCAAGGTTACCCGAGATGAGGTGATCGTGATGCACGATGGGAATGAGCTCTCGCTGCCTAAACGCGAGCTGATCCCCGGCAAAGACCAGTATGTACCTAAGGATGCTTCTCCTGTCTATCGCCGCGATCGTCGAGCTTCTAGCATTGTCAAAGCCGTGGTGCAAGAGGTCTTAGATCCACAAAAAGCCCCCGCCAGCCGCCCTATCGTGCTTCTCTCGCGCACTTCCCCGCTGTTTTTGGAGGCACTCCTCAAGCTGGAAATCCCTGAAATCTACGACAACATCATCAGCGTCAAAAAAGCGGTACGCATCCCCGGTGAACGCGCCAAAGTGCTGGTAGAGAGTTATGACGAACGGATTGACCCGGTCGGCGCCTGCGTGGGCGTAAAAGGCAGTCGCATTAAACCCGTCGTAGAAGAGCTACATGGCGAATACATTGATATTATTCCTTACAATCCCGACATGAAGCTTATGATCTCGCGGGCCTTAGCCCCTGCGACCGTGATGTATGTAGATCTGTACCCCAATCGGCGCCATGCCAAGGTCTTCGTAGCCCCCGAGGAGTATGCCCGTGCAGTCGGCCGAGAGGGTATCAACGTACGCCTCGCAGAGGAGCTCCTGGGCTATACGCTAGACATCCGCGAGGACTCTGAGTATGGAGAGGAAGAGGATATAGAACTTTTGGAATTTAGCGACGAGATCCCCGAAGCCATCATCAAAGCGCTCCAAAAGGAAGGCTTCCAAACAGCGCGTGCCATTTTACAATTTCCGATAGATGAGCTGCAAAAGCGCACGCAAATAGAATTACCGACCCTTCAGCAGGTGTACGAAATCTTGCAGGCGGAGTTTGAGCAATGAGCGGGAAAACGTACAAGCTAGCGCAGGTCGCAAAAGAGCTAAGCGTGGCCGTCCCGACCTTAGCGAAGGAACTGGAGCAGATGGGCTACGCTAATCTAGACCCAAAGAATCCCAATACCCGCATCCCCGAGGAAGCTTATGAGAAAGTGATGCAGCGGTATGGTCGAGCTTCCAGCAGAGGGGAAACAGAAAAGGGGCCTTCTCCAACGAATTTGAGTGGCTCGGAGGGAAGTGAAACAGCGCAGCAACCCTCTACCCTTCCTTTGCCTATTTTGGGGAAAGTTTCCTTAGGGAAGCCGCGTCCCCCGGCTAAGCCTACCCCGCCCCCTTCGGTACCGCCACCGCCTCCGCCCACCATCTCAACTCCACCTCCTATAGAGCAAGCTCCACTGCCTCCCACTGAGGTACCCGCCCCCATTTCGGAGGCTGCCCCTGTACCCCAAACGGAGCCTACTCCCAAGGAAAGCGCTGAAGATCTACTCAAGGAGCTCGGAGTTATTGGGAAAATAGAGATAAAGGAAGCCCCCCGTAAGCCTAAGATTAGCTTTGAGCCTGCGGCTAAGCCGATAGAAAAGCAGCCTAAGTCACCTTCCCTCTTCCCGCCTTCACCTCAAACTGAACCCATCTCGGCAGAAGAGCCTGCTGAGTCACCCGCCGGAGAGGAAAGTACAGAAGAAAAAAGCGCCCGTAAGCGCAAGAGAGCCCGGAAGAAACGCAGCGAAATCTCGGCTACACCGCCACCTACACTCAAGGGCAGCCCTTCCGCTACCCCTTCCCGTAAGCCCATAAAACCCCAAATCAAATCCACTGGAGATATCGCGACACGTAGGCGCTTTCGCCAGGAAAAAACCAAACAGCGGGAACGCAAGCGAGAGCTGGAACGCTTAGAAGCGCAAGCCGCAGCCTCTACTATCCAGATTGCAGAGTACATCACCGCCGCAGAATTGGCCAAAGCCCTCGGTGTGCCCGTCAATCAGGTCATCGCTAAATGCTTAGAGCTGGGCTACCCCACCTCGCTCAACCAGCGGCTGGAACGGGACCTGGCGGTCGTCATAGCAGAGGAGTTTGGCTATCAGGTGGAGTTTGTGAGCCTGGATGATACGCTGGAGCAGCTTACGAGCTTAGACGAGAGCGAGGAAGAGCTACAGTCGCGCCCCCCCATTGTTACCGTCATGGGACATGTAGATCACGGCAAAACTACCCTACTGGATTATATCCGAAGCGCAAATGTCGTCGCTGGAGAAGCGGGTGGGATCACGCAGCACATCGGAGCGTACGAGGTTACCCTCCCCGGCGGCCAGCGAATCACCTTCTTAGATACACCGGGGCATGAAGCCTTCACCGCTATGCGGGCCCGAGGGGCTCAGGTTACGGATGTTGCTATTATCGTAGTGGCCGCTGATGACCATGTGAGACCGCAAACCTTAGAAGCCCTCAACCATGCCCAAGCCGCCAATGTGCCCATCGTATTCGCCATCAACAAAGTGGACAAAGACACGGCCAACCCGGACCGTATTCGCCAGGAGCTAGCTGAAGCCGGCTTCCTCGTAGAAGAATGGGGAGGACCGCACCCCGCTCAGCTCATCTCCGCTAAGCAGGGTATAGGGATAGCCGAGCTCTTAGAAAAGGTGCTCATCTTAGCTGAGCTGCTAGAGCTCAAAGCCAACCCCAATCGTCCCGCAAAAGGTACTATCATTGAAGCCCAGCTAGATAAAGCCCGAGGCCCCCTCGCTACGCTCCTCGTACAAACCGGTACCCTTCGAACAGGAGATATTGTACTGGCGGGCCAGTATTTTGGGCGGGTACGTGCGCTCCTAGATGAACGGGGTAAACGCATTGACTCGGCAGGTCCCTCTCAGCCTGCCCAGCTCCTCGGCCTCAATGGCGTGCCAGAAGTGGGAGAAAAATTCTATGTGCTAGAAGAGGAGAGTCTGGCTCGCGACATGGCCAACCGCCGCGCAGAACTCACCCGCGAAAAAGAACGCCGCCGCGTCTCTGGTAGTGTACTAGAAGGAGTAGCCGCCGGCCAGGCCAACCAACTCAACCTCATCGTCAAAGCTGACGTTAGCGGCTCCTTAGAAGCCCTCACCGACTCCCTCGTCAAACTCTCCACCCCTGAAGTCCAAGTGAATGTCATCCACCGCGGCGTCGGCCAAATCACCGATAGCGACGTACTTCTGGCAAAAGCCTCAGATGGACTCATCGTGGGCTTCCAAGTTCGGCCCAGCCACACCGCCCGCCAGCTCGCTAAGCAGAATAATGTAGAGATTCGCCTCTACAATGTGATATACGACATCATTGACGAGGTCAAAAGCGCCCTCGCTGGCATGCTGGCGCCTGTGATTCAGGAAGAAACGATTGGTACGGCAGAGGTGCGCGAAATCTTCAAAATCCCGAAAATAGGCACCGTCGCCGGCTGCAAGGTAATAGAAGGCAAAATTCAGCGTGGGGCAAAAGCTCATGTTATCCGAGAAGGCGTAGTTATCTACACCAGCACCATTAGCTCGCTCAAACGCTTCAAAGACGATGTACGGGAGGTTTTAGAGGGCTTTGAATGCGGGCTCACGGTAGAGGGCTTTCAGGATATCAAGCAGGGCGACCTCATTGAATGCTTTGAAGAGGTACAGGTCAAACGCTCCTTGTGATGCCCCGCTACGAAGTGCTAGTGACGACTCTGCCGCATCCGGCTCTTTTAGACCCAGAAGGGGAGACTATTTACCAAGCGACCCAGCGATTAGGGTTTTCGGCAGTCCATAGCGTGCGAGCCGGTCGGGCTTTCCTCTTAGAGATTCAAGCCGACAGCCCCGAAACCGCCACTGAAATCGCCCACCAGCTTGCCGAAAAGCTCTTACACAACCCCATTGTGGAGCACTTCAAGGTGCATACCCCCAAACCTGTGCCCTCCCCCACCTGAATTCTGCGGTACACCCCTCTCGCCCTAGTTCGCAGCTTGAGACCTAAACCTTTCTACCAGCTACTTATGCGGTCAAGTTCATACCTGCATAGGTAGAATATTTTGTACCTTTGCCCCCCATGAAAGGCCATTCGGGCAGTCAGAAGCGCTTCAAGAAGACGGCCACGGGCAAGCTCATGCACAAAGCTACGGGCCGCCGGCATAACTTCGCAGCCAAGAGCATCCGTCGTAAGCGCGCTTTGCGCGGCAACCGAGTCATTAGCCCAGCCGACAAACGCCGCCTCTCTCTCCTAACTATTTACCTATAGCCTATGCGAGCCAAAAATCATGTTGCCTCTCGGGAGCGTCGCCGCCGCATCCTGCGCCTCACGAAAGGCTACTGGGGCCGAAAGAAGAATGTCTTTCGCCATGCGCATAACCAGCTGCAAAAAGGCCTCCTCTATGCGTATGCACATCGTCGCCGCAAGAAGCGCGACTTTCGTCGGCTGTGGATCGTACGCATCAATGCCGCGGTCCGCGCCCACGGCCTGAGCTATAGCACCTTCATGCACAAGCTGCAAGCCGCAGGCCTAGGACTCAACCGCAAAATACTCGCAGATTTAGCGGTTACGCAGCCCGATGCATTTGCGGCTATCGTGGAGCGGGTCAAAGCAGCCTAAATGGGAGTAGCCCTGCTTTTTCCTGGGCAAGGGTCGCAGGCCGTAGGCATGGGCAAGGCCCTTTATGAGGCTCATCCCGAGCTACACGCACTTTTTTCAGTAGCCGAAGAGATTACAGGGCAGCCGCTCCGCCAGCTCATGTTTGAGGGGCCTGCCGAAGCCCTCCAACGCACCTCTATTACCCAGCCGGCTCTATACCTGCATGGCTATGCCGTAGCCCAAGTACGTGCATTTGAGCCGGCGGCGGTGGCGGGCCACTCCCTCGGCGAATTCACCGCTCTGGCCGTAGCAGGCGTCTTTTCATTTGAGGAGGGCTTGGCGCTGGTCAAGGTGCGGGCAGAGGGCATGCAGGCGGCTTGCGATGCCCAGCCCAGTACGATGGCCGCTGTTGTCGGACTGGCCGACGAGGTCGTAGAGCGGCTGTGCCAGGAAACCCCCGAAGGGCTCGTCGTCCCCGCTAACTACAACTGCCCCGGCCAGCTGGTCGTCTCCGGCGAAGTCACCGCCGTAGAAGCCCTCATGGCTAAAGCTAAAGCCACCGGTGCAAAGCTGGTCAAACGGCTAGCCGTCAATGGGGCCTTCCACTCGCCCCTGATGGAGCCTGCTCGGCAAAAGCTCGCCACAGCCATTGAGAGAACGGCTTTCCACCCGCCTCGCTACCCCATCTATCCCAATGTAACCGGTACAGCCGAAACCGACCCCGCCCGCTTAAAAGCTCTACTCATCCAGCAGCTCACGGCACCCGTACGCTGGACCCAAACCCTGCAAGCTATGGCTGCCGACGGAATAGATACCTTTTATGAACTGGGACCTGGCAACGTACTCACCGGCCTCGTCAAACGCACCTTGCCAGGCGCTACCACTGCAAATTACGATAGCTAAAATTGCCTAACTTCGCCCACATATGGCAAACTTAGAGGAGCTCATCAAAGCCGCTCTTCAAAAACCTGACCTACGCAAGTCGGTAAAAGGTATTCTAGAACAAGCCTTAGAACAGTTGGCCAGTCCGAGCCTGCCAGATGATGAGCGGCAAAAGCTCTTAGAGCAAGCAGAAAAGCTCGCCAAAGAGAATGCTTAGACTCGGGCGAGCCACTCCCCGCGAAAAGTCTCCTCTATCGGTCCACTCAGCCAGTAAACCTCTGCCTCGCGCCCTACGGTAAGAGTCCCTCCACGTGTTCGGATGGAGAGGCTCTCCCCCGGCACTATAGCAGCTAAGGCGACACAGGCTGTGCCACAGCTGAGGGTCTCGGCTTCTACGCCGCGTTCGTAAGTGCGAATATGCCAAGCTCCATCAGGCCCTTCGGCGAAAAAGCTCACATTGACGCCCCCCGCGTCTAACTCGGTCTGCCAACGCAAGGGCGGCGCCACTTGCGTCACGGGGTAGCTCTCTAACGCTTCAAAGGGCACAGCCACAAGGAGGTGAGGCGAACCCGTATGCACAAACCATCGGTCAGCCGCCAGAGCCCTAGGCGCAGCATGCACCCGCAGCGAAACGGCTATCTGCGGAGGCTGCTGCGAGAGGATGCGTACCCGATGGGGGCCATCGGCCGCTTGAAGCAGAAATTCCCGAGCTCCTGTGCGCTCATGCTCTAGCCAAGCGGCCACCCGCGCCCCATTCCCACAAAAGCTACCTTCCTGGCCATCTGCATTCCAGTAGTGAAAGAAGCTCGCTTCGGCGTGGACTATCCCGTCGGCGCCTATACCCAGATGCCGGTCACACAGGCGCTGCCGCTGCGCTACAGATAGCCCCGCCGGCGGAACCTCCAGCACTACAAAATCATTGCCTGTGGCTTGAAACTTGCGAAACCGAAGCATTTTGCGGCAAACTCTCAATGTACAGCGAACGCGACGGAAAGGCAAAGCCCGTCTCCGATGCAAAGCGCCGCACCGTACGCAGGATAATCCACGCCGCCTTTTCCTGGAAAAAGAAAATAGATAGCGGGGGCGCGCCAGGCTCTTGTTGATGCGTAAGGTCCACCCACAGAGCCACCATCACTTCCAACGCCGAGTCTTGAAAGTTCGTAAAGAGGACCATAGGAGGACGAGTAAGAAACGGTAGCCCCGCCAGCTCCTCTTGGAGTGCCGCAATCACACGCTCCAGCGTCTCTGTAGGGGTACTGTACACCAGACCGATACGAAATACAATGCGCCGCTCGCGGTTACGGGTGAGGTTCTCCAAGGGGCTATCTACAAGCTTTTTATTGGGGATAACGAGCAGAAGGTTGTCAAAAGTGCGAATGTGCGTGGAGCGGAGGCCTATCTTTTCTACGGTACCGACGGTATTGGCGTCTAAACGAATGGACTCACCTACTTGAAAGGGCTTATCTGCAAAAATGACCATCGCCCCGATGAAGTGCTGGAGGGTCTCTTGGGCAGCCAGAGCCACCGCCAGCCCCCCTAAACCGAGGGTGGTGAGAAAAGGTGCGACATTCACTCCCAGCGTGTGCTCCACCATGAGAAAGATCACGAGGAGAAAAAGTACGATTCGCCCTACGGTAAAGAGGGGATGTACGAGCTGGCGCTTGTAAGTCTCGCCAGCAGCTTCGTACTGGGAGGCGAGGATGGCTTCCGCTACGGCTAAAAGCCTACTGGCAAAAATACCCAAGGAAAGTAGGGCCAGCGCTTCAAATACCCGCTTGATCCAGTTTACATAGGCGGGAGCCAGGTTTAGAAAATTGACAATGCTACCAGAGGTATAGAGGGCTAAAAGAAACAAGGCGAAAAGCCAAGCGGGTCGTAAGAGACGATGCAGCTCTTTTCGAGATATGTGCTGCTGAGCCTTTCCGAGGAAGGTATAAACTACGCGGCTCAAGAGGGGGGCTATGAGTCGAGCGACAAAGTAGCCCCCCGCTAAAATGATGGCTACTAAAAGCCACCGTCCCCCTGTGGTAAAAAGAGACTCGCCCTCTAGCCAGCGCCACCAATCGCCCATCAGCGAGCTGAAACGATTGTACCCACCGACTCCCCCGCTAAGATGCGATACAGGGCGCTTGGCATATTGATATTAAAAACAGCCATGGGCAATTGATGCTCTTGCGATAGCGTGAAAGCCGTGAGATCCATCACTTCTAAGCGCCGTTCTAACGCCTCTCTATAGGAGATATGGGAGAGGCGCTGGGCGGTTGCATCCTTCTCGGGGTCTGCGGTGTAGATACCATCTACTCGGGTACCTTTGAGGAGCAGCTCGGCGCCGATCTCAATGGCCCGTAGGGTCGCTGCGGTATCCGTAGTAAAGAAGGGATTTCCTGTGCCTGCGGCGAAGATCACCACCCGACCTTTTTCTAAGTGACGGATAGCTCGCCGGCGAATGAAGGGCTCGCACACGCGCTGCATCTCTATAGCCGACTGCACTCGGGTGGGCACACCTACTTGCTCAAGCGCGTTTTGCAGGGCTAAAGCATTGATAACCGTAGCCAGCATGCCCATATAATCGCCCTGGGCTTGGTCTAATCCTTGTTCTTTGGCTTCTATGCCGCGAAAGATATTGCCTCCCCCAATTACGATAGCCGTTTGCACACCAGCTCGCACTACTGCTGCAATCTCCTCTGCATAGTAGCGCACCTGCCCCGCATCAATTCCATAAGATTTACTACCGCTCAGGGCTTCTCCGCTCAGCTTGAGCAGAACTCGGCGGTATTTCATTTGCCCCCTACTTGCAGACGCACAAACCCGACTACCCCTAAGGAAGGTGAGACAGACTTGAGATACTGCCCTATGGATTTTTGGCTATCCTTGAAGTATTCCTGCTCCAGAAGTACCGACTCTTTGAAAAACTTTTCCAGCTTGCCGACAGCGATTTTTTCCAGGAGGTTTTCGGGCTTACCTTCGGCGCGGGCCTGCTCGCGGGCGATTTCCTTCTCCCGAGCCAGGAGGTCTGCCGGCACGCTATTACGGTCTACACTTACGGGGCGCAGGGCAGCGACTTGCATGGCGATGTTTTGGCCTACTTCATGCAGCTGCTCAGGCGATAAGCCCGCCGTACCCGAGAGCGCTACCAGTACGCCTATCCGCCCCCCTAAGTGAATATACGCTGTCACATATTCCCCCGTAATCCGAGCCCAGCGGCTTACCTCCATTTTTTCTCCAATTTTGGCCGTGAGGTCGGCTAACTTATCTGCCAAAGGCACCCCGTCTATGGAGAGAGAGGGGAGCGCATTCTCGTCGGTAACATGGTTCTGAAGGGCAGCTTGTGCGATTTTCTGCCCAAAGGCGCGAAACTCTTCATTTTTCGCAACGAAATCCGTCTCGCACGCTAAAAGGATGAGGTGCCCCTCTCCACCCCCCACAGCGGCAAATACAGCGCCTTCCTTGGCGTCCCGGTCTTGGCGGGCAGCCGCCATTTTGTGGCCTTTTTTGCGAAGGAGATCTATCGCCTGCTCAAAATCACCCTGCGCCTCTTCTAAGGCCTTCTTACAATCCATAATGCCAGCTCCAGTAACTTCTCGGAGCCGTTTCACCTGGTCGGCGGTGATGGTGCTCATGGCGGCAAAGTTAGCGCATCTAAAGCATGCGGATAGCCGCTTGCCCCTCAAGCC
>CALKJV010000037.1 GCA_937995505.1 uncultured Bacteroidia bacterium
GAGGGTTATGCCATTGAGGCGCTGCCATTTGGATTTGGCGGCAGAGAGGTACTGGTCAATAATAATCTGGGCGCCATTTCCAAAGTCGCCAAACTGGGCCTCCCAGATGACCAGCGTATGCGGCGAAGCAAGGGCATAGCCATACTCAAAACCCAGCACGGCATACTCCGAGAGAGGGGAATTGTAGATGTAAAAAGAAGCCTGGCGGTGGGAGAGGTGGTTGAGGGGTATATGGTGGGCTTCGGTTTTCTGGTCAATCAGTACAGCGTGGCGATGCGAAAAGGTGCCGCGCTCTACATCTTGCCCGGAGAGGCGGACGGGATTGTTTTCTAAAAGGAGGCTCCCATAGGCGAGCATTTCGGCGGTGCCCCAGTCTAAGCCAGTGCCTTTGCGCACAGCTTCGGCGCGGGCTTCGTAGACTTTACGCACAGTGGGATGCGGCGTGAAGCCCTCTGGCAGCCGCAGGACCTGCTGCGCAATAAACTCCAAAACCTCCTTGCGCACCTGCGTGGTCGGGTCGGGCTCCACGGTGATGTCGTCATAAAGCTGGATGCCCTGCCAGGTACGGCGCGGAACTGTATCTACTTCGGGCTCTTCGGTACGGGCTTTTTCCAGCTGCTTCTCGTACAGCTCGTTGCGGGCGCGCTCTAAGGCTTTGAGGTCGGCTTCGGTTATAAGCCCTGCCTGGATAAGCTGCTGCCCATACACCTCAAAAGGTGAAGGCCGCTGGCTAATCACCTGATACATTTTAGGCTGGGTAAAGCGCGGCTCATCCCCTTCATTGTGCCCGTGGCGGCGATACCCAATCACATCAATAAACACATCTCGGTTGAAGGCCTGACGGAAAGCAATCGCCAGCCGCATCGCGTGGACGACTGCTTCGGGGTCTTCGCCATTGACATGAAAGACCGGCGATAGGGTGGCCTTCGCCACATCGGTGCAGTAGTAGCTGGAACGAGCTTGGGCTTCTCCTGTCGTAAAGCCAATCTGGTTATTTAGCACGATATGGATGGTACCGCCTACTTCGTATCCCGGCAAGAGAGACATTTGCAGGGTCTCATAGACGACCCCTTGGCCAGCGATAGCAGCATCTCCGTGGATAAGCACGAGTACAATCTTATCGTGCGTGCCGCCGTAGAGATGGTCCATCTTGGCGCGAGTAGTACCGGTGGCTACGGGGTCTACGGCTTCTAAGTGGGAAGGGTTGGGGAGCATAGACAGGTGTATCCGCTTGCCCGCAATGAAAGGATCGCTGGAATAGCCCATGTGGTACTTCACATCGCCATCAAAGGTGTCGGTAGCGAGCCCCTTACCCTCAAATTCCCCGAAGATGGTTTGGAAGGATTTCTGCATGATATTGGCCAGTATATTGAGGCGGCCGCGATGCGCCATGCCGAAAACAAACTCCTCAATCCCTAAAAATGCCCCCTTCTCTACCAGCTCGTATAGCGCTGGGATGATGGCTTCACTCCCTTCTAAGGAGAAGCGCTTTTGTCCGACAAACTTTCGGTGCAGGAAGCGCTCAAAGGTAGTAGCGTTGCAAAGCCATTGGAGGATAGTTTTGCGTTCTTCTGGCGAGAAGTTGGCGGTATTTTCGGGCTGCTCCAAGTGCTGCTCAAACCAGCGGAGCACTTCCGGTATGCGGATATAGCGATATTCAATGCCGATGGTAGAGCAGTAGATACGGCGCAGATGGGCAATAATCTGGCGCAGGGTAGCGGGACCGAGGCCGACCAGCTTCCCTGCCTGAAAGGTGGTGTCTAAGTCGCTCTCGTCAAGTCCATACTTAGCTAAGGGGAAGGCCGCATCTAACCGTTTCTCTTGGTCGCTGTAGTCGGCGAGGGGATTGGTACGGGCATAGAGGTGGCCTTCGTTTCGGTAGGCGGCAATCAGCAGGATGACGCCAAATTCCTTGTCCAGCTCGTGGGGCTGGGCGCTCGGAGTGGGTGAGGGCTTGCCCTCCAGGGCTGCGAAGTACCCCTCAAAAAAGCGCTGCCAGTCTGGTGGTACCCGCTGGGGGTCTTGCTGATACTCCCGTAGGAGCGTCTCTATGTAGGCAGGGTCTGCAAGAAAAAGGTAGGCCGTATCCGTCATACGAGTGCGTATAGCGACTATTCTAAGGTGATGGCATAGTAGGCTTTTTCGCCTTTTTGGTAAAGCCCCTCAATAAGGAGAGCCCCCTGGATGTCTTTGAGAAGTTTCTGGGCTTCCTCGGGGGTTCTGACAGGTTTGCGGTCTAAGCTCGTAATGACGAAGCCGGGCCGCACGCCTGCCTCACGCAAGGGGCCGGGCTCTACCTGCACGACCTTTAGCCCATGAGACACGCCAAGCTGGCTTTTTTCAGCCTTGGAGAGCGGGCGAACCAGCGCTCCCAGCGACCGAAGGAGCGTAGCCCCCGAGGATTCGTTGAGCGCTTTCTCCTCAGAAGAGTAGCCTTTGAGGCGGGCTACGGTCTCTCGGCGCTCAGCCCCCCGATAATATACAATGCGAATCTGATCGCCGGGGCGATGCCGCGCCACAAGCTCTGTGAGTTCGGCCGCACTGCGCACGGGCTTCCCATCTACCTCTACTATCACATCGCCGGCTTGGATGCCAGCTTTTTCCGCTGCACTACCGCCGTACACATCGCTAATGTAAGCCCCCTGTGAGACGGGTGCACCCGACCCTCGCTGCTTTTCTGCGGAAAGGGGTTCAATCATCACCCCCAAAAGCGCCCGCTTCACTTCCCCATATTCTTTGAGATCCTCCGCCACTTTTCGAGCGATGCTGGCCGGCACTGCAAAAGAATACCCCGCAAATGTGCCCGTCATGGAAGCAATCGCTGTGTTTATGCCTACTAACTTGCCCTCTATGTTTACTAAGGCTCCTCCGCTATTGCCGGGGTTGACCGCTGCATCGGTCTGGATAAAAGACTCTACCCGAAACTTTTCCCGCAGGAGTCCCAGCGTACGCCCTTTTGCACTTACAATGCCTGCGGTTACAGTAGAGGTGAGGTTGAAGGGATTGCCCACAGCCAGTACCCAGTCCCCTACCCGAAGCGCATCCGAGTCCCCAAACTCTAAATAAGGAAGGCCCTCCGCCTCTATCCTAAGGAGCGCCAAATCGGTCGTAGGGTCGGTCCCCTCTACCGTAGCCCGAAAGGTGCGATTGTCGTAGAGGGTTACTTGGAGGCTTGAGGCTTTTTCAATCACATGATAGCAAGTGAGGATATAGCCATCAGGGGAAATGATGACGCCGGAGCCTGTACCCGGTGAGAAGAGGTCGCCTTCTTCGCTGCCCTCTGGCAGGAAGAACCGATGGAACCCCATGCTGCCTTGCGTGCGAATATGCACGACGGCCGGCATGGCAATCTGGGCAGCCGTAGTAAAGTCCGCCGGCGGATGCACCTCCCACCGTGCGGGTTGGAGGTACATGGGCGGTGCCACCGGTACTGGAGCCGTATCTTTTTTCCGAACAAGCCACCAAGTGGTAAGGCTCGCTAAAACGGCTACCACTACATTCCCCGCAAGCGTACGCATACTTACATGCAAAACAAAATCTTTGCCAAAGGTACAAATTTGGCAGGACATGGCATACACGCAAAAGCCAAAGCCCAAAATAGCGCAAACCCTTCCCTTTCTCGGGGGGGGCGGGCTTACGGGGGTCGCTGTGGGACTTTCCACTTCTCCCAGTATCACCAGCATCGGTGTGGCGCTCCTGGGGGCGCATCTCTTAGGTTCAGCGATCCAGAAGCCTCCCCTCTCCTCCCGAGGGGCCTGGTGGCTGAGCGGAGGCTTTGTAGGACTGTATCTCTTGCAGGGATTGAGCTGGTTTTATACAGAAGACAAGGCCCAATGGCTCGTAGAGATGCGAGTAAAAATCCCCTTTCTCTTTCTCTTGCCAGCAGCGGCTCACGCGTGGACTACGGCATCGGAAGGAGTGCGTCGCGCTACGCACATGCTATTTCATGGAGCCTTGCTGGTGGTAGGCTTGGCAACCTTGACCCGGCTACTTATAAACCCCAAGTGGGCCTTAGAAGAGATCTATCACAGCCGCTATGTGCCCATGGTGGGAGGCATTTCGCACATCTACTACGCAGGGCTCGTGGTCAGTGGACTGGTGTTTTTGTGGGCACTACCTCTATGGGGCGGGAAAGGCCTGCGAATAGGCATAGCGGGCGCATACCTGGTGATTTTACATGGGCTGGCGCTGCGGACAGGCTTAGTAGCGCTCTACGGTACAGCGGTAGGGATGCTCTTTTTGTGGGTGATACGGCAGCCGCGGCGATGGCCCTGGGCTTTAGCGGCCGTGGGTGCGGGTGCCGTAGCCCTTCCTCTGCTGGTGTGCCATGTTCCCCCCTTACGCCAGCGCTGGGAAAGCCTGCGGCGCGATATGGCAACTTATCGGCCGGGGGGACGGATTACCCACAGCTCCGTAGCTCGTCGTCTGGCCGCCATGGAAGCAACCTGGGTAGCCTTTCAAAAAGCTCCCCTCCTCGGCGTCGGCATGGCCGATAATCATGCCGCCATAGCCGCTGAGATCCCCAAGCTCCCCTACCGCTGGGACCCTGAAACCTACATCCTCCCCCATAACCAGTTCCTGGAATACGCCCTCGGCCTGGGCCTAGTAGGGCTTGTTCTTTTTGGGGGCTTTTGGGTCCTGGCTTTTCGGCAAAAGAAAGGCCTAGCGTGGGTAGCTTGGCTTATGGTGTGGCTCCTCCTCCTACAAGGAGAAGCCTTTCTGGAGCGGCAAGTGGGAGTTACGATGTTTTTGTGGGGAACAGGCCTCTTGTGGGCCCACTTAAAGCCAAAGCCGTCGTAGCTTTGGGGGCATGCAATGGGCCTCTCTTTTGCCGGAAGCGACCCAGTGGCTGCAAGCCCTAGGGCGAGAAAAGCTCCTCCTTGCCCGAAGCCACCTATGTGAAGGGATGGAACACCTGCCCATATGCACCCGCACCAGGAATGAGGTTAGCGGCTGGGAGAAGTACGTAGGCCCCTATCCCCCGGATTTCGGAACCTTAGCAGACCTGCGCCCTGGAGGAGTCTTGACCGTATTGACCCCACCCCCAGACCTCTCCGAAGCTGAACTCATACAAAAGTTTCAAGCTGCGGTAGGCTACGCTGTACAGGTACTTTCTCTGCAGGC
>CALKJV010000038.1 GCA_937995505.1 uncultured Bacteroidia bacterium
ATTACAGACCTCCCTTCGGAGCCCTTGTATGTACTTGCGAGCCCCGCCCGCTTGGAGCAAGTTTGGGCCAACCTCCTCCAAAACGCCATACAGGCCACACCGCCTGGCGGTGAGATTCGGATAAGCCTGAAAGCCAGCGACGGACACGCCGAAGTTCTATTTCAGGATAGCGGCAAAGGCATTCCCCCTGCACACTGGCAGGCTATTTTTGAGCCGCTCTTTACCACTAAGGCCCCCGGCGAAGGTACAGGCCTAGGCCTGCCCCTCTGTCGCCAGATTATAGAAAGCTATGGCGGGACCCTGCAGCTGCTGCACAGCGAACCGGGATTTACGCTATTTCGGGTACGGCTGCCCCTCACGAGCCCAACAGAAAAAGGGTCGGAGCCTTCGGCAGGAGCACCGCCTGCCACTGAGCGATAGGACGAGTCTGTACAAATTGCCCTTTACCCGTGAGGTCATGCGCTACACACAAGAAGAGCTGCGGGGGACCTTGGGCAAGCAGCATCTCTAAAAGCGCTTGGCTACGAGCAGGGGTTTCCATGAGGATCTGGGTGTGCAGACGCGCTTGCCGAAAAACCTGTTCTAAGAAGAGTCGCCTTTCTCGCTTATCTATGGGCGGATAGCCCCAGAAGGTGAAGGCTTGCCCAGAGAGTCCTGACGCAGCTAAGGCGAGGGTAAGGCTACTCGGTCCGGCCAGGGGGAGCACCGTGTAGCCTTCGGCGTGGGCCCGACGCACAAGCGTAGCGCCTGGGTCTGCTACGCCCGGTAGGCCAGCTTCGCTCAAGAGGGCTGCTTCATGCCGCTGCGCAAAGACCGCCTCATAAGCCTCCCAAGGCCAGTCGCCCCGCTGTACCTCCCACTCCCATAGCTGTGCAGAGGGCCTTGCCCCCAACCGCTCCAGCCAACCCCGCACACGCACCACCCGCTCCACAAAAAAGTAGGAAACTGACTGAACGATTTCTCTCAAAAGAGGATAGCTCCAGTAAGGGGCCTCTCGACTCAAAGGCGCCGGCACGAGATACAGCCGCACCCCCCGAAGGTACATCGCTGCGCATTTCCCTTTGACCCCCACAATGTTCCTATATTTGCCTTATGCGCCTTACTTGGTGGCTTGCGCTCGTAAGTAGTGGATTAGGGCCCCTCTTAGCACAGGAATGCGGCATTATCTACATCACTCCCACCGGGGTTAGCAGCGGAGCTGCGGGTACTCGGGCTAACCCCGCTTCGCTCACCTACGGCCTTACCCTTCTCTCACCTACTGCCCGATATCTACGGCTGGCAGCAGGTACTTATACCCTCAATGCACCTATCACTTTGCCCCTAGACAGCGTGATTATTGAAGGGGGGTATTTGCCCGGATCGGGCTGGAAAAAAACCAACACAGCCACTACTAAGATTGTACGCAGTGCTGCGGGCGTAGAACCGAATCCTCCTCGCCTCACGGCTATCCAAGCCATAGGGCGGAAGGGCTTTCGGCTGCAAGACTTAGAGATAGAAGTGGCAGATGCTCCAGGGCCAGGAATTTCCACCTATGGGGTGTATCTCAATGGCTGCCGGGATTATACGATTGCCCGTTGCAAAGTACATGCTGGTAAAGGCGGTAATGGGATAAACGGTACCCCGGGCACGAATGGCGCAGCTGGCGCCCCAGGCGGAAATGGCGGGCTTGGCTGCCAACGATGCGACCCAACCACTCCCCCCTACACTAACCTCGGTGGAGCAGGAGGTACTAGCTGGTCCGCTGGCGCTCGCGCAGGGGGCAATGGCGGAAACGGCGGTGCCCGAGGTACAGGTACGAATTGCATTTTCTGCACTCTCTGCGACGCCTCAATTATATCTGCACCAAACGGGCAGAGTGGCAACCCGGGTAACGGTCCTAGCGCTGGCACCGGCGGTGCTGGAAAGCCCGGCCTCTGCTACTGCACCAACGGCCTCAACGCCAGCGATATCATCAACTTCTTCAATAATTGCCCTACCTCGCTCTCAGACCCGACGCACACCGGCGAAGACGGACAGCCTGGTTCAGATGGGCAAGATGGACAAGATGGACAAGATGGAGTAGCCCAGTGGATAGGGGGCTATTTCGTGCCGCAGGATGGAACTGATGGTGCTGACGGCACACACGGAAGTGGAGGCGGGGGCGGAGGCGGAGGGGGAAGTGTAGGCTGCATACCCGGCTTTAGCGGAGCAACTTACAACTGGAATAGCCCTGGCGGTGGAGGAGGGGGCGGAGGTGAAGGTGGCCAACGCGGCACCCACGGCACCAAAGGCACCGGCGGCGGAGGCAGTTTCGCCATCTTCCTCTGGAATAATGGCCCGAATGGGGTCATCAAGGATTGCCGGCTTACTACGGGAGGGACTGGAGCAGCAGGACTGGGAGGCGCTGGCGGCTTAGGTGGCGCTGGCGGTGCAGGAGGCCTCCCCGGCAATGATCGTCTCCTCAACGGTGGGAATGCCGCCGGCTGTGAAGGCGGTGCCGGTGGTCGCGGCGGTAACGGCGGCCGCGGCGGCAATGGCGGTCGCGGCGGTAACGGCTCCCCCGGCGTCGCCTACACTCTCTATGAGCATCCCGGCTCCGGTACCTATCCCGCCCTCGTCCAAAATAGCTACAACCCTCTAGAACCCCCTATCACCGCAGACAATATCCCTACCTGCACCTACCAGCCCGTAACCCTCTCTACCTCAGCGCCAGGATCTTACTTCGTTTGGAATACAGGGGGCGATCCGGCAGCCGTAACAGCTCCTACCGCCACTTCGCTCTATCCCACCGCCGGCGCAAAAACCCCTACCCTCCTCGTAGATGGCCTCCCCTATACCTACGCCGATTTCGTGCTCATCACACGTACAAGCCCCCTGCCCCAGATACAGGCTTCCGCTATCTCTACCTGTACGGGGGCTCCTGTTACTTTCTCTACCCCCATCGCCGCAGATGGCTACGAATGGAACTTCGGCGGGGGTAGCCCTGCAACCGCCACCGTCCAAAATCCCCCCCCAGTCACTTTTTCCACCCCCGGCCTCTACTGGGTCAAGCTGCGCCTCCAAACCAACTGCTGTGGTACCTCACCCTGGGATAGTGTAGCGGTGTACGCAGTAGACCAACCCACCGTATCCCTGCCGCCAGATACGATACGCTGCGCTTCAGACCCGCCGATTACCCTTAGCGTCAGTGCCCTTCCTGGGGCTACGATTAGCTGGACCTTCAATAATGCGCCTTTTGCCAGCGGTACGCCCACTATCCAAGCCAGTGCGGCGGGGCAATACAGCGTAACCGTCTCCTACCCTGGCGGGTGCCAAGCCACAGACGATTTTACCCTCACTGTGGTAAATTCTATCCCCGTAAACCTCGGTCCTGACCAGACCCTCTGTGCCGGCGATGCGCCTCCGCTCTTAGATGCAGGCTTCCCAGGCCTACAATACCTCTGGACCTTCAACGGCGTGCCTATCGCTACTACTCAGACTCTCTTTGCCACCCAGAGCGGCGAATACGCCGTACTCGTAAGCACCCCTTCAGGCTGCATCGGACGAGATACCGTGCGAGTGACCTTCACCAACTTTTCCGTAGACCTCGGTCCTGACCGTCAACTATGCGGTACCGGCGTAACCTTGGATGCTGGCCCGCAAGCCACGACCTGTCAATGGACCCTTAATGGAAACCCCCTTCCAGGCACGACCTGCCAGATCACTGCCACGAGTTCTGGCACCTACGCGGTCACTGCGCAAAATGCTGCTGGCTGCACCGCCACAGACGCAGTGGATGTTACCTTAGGGTCGCCCATTACTGCGCAATTTTCTGGGCCTTCTACGGCGCAGGTGGGGCAGCCTGTAAATTTTACTGATCAGTCTACGCCTACACCGACCCAACGTACTTGGAACTTCGGCGATGGGACGCCCCCTGTATCCAGTACAGCTTCCCCTACTCACACCTACACCCGAGCTGGAAACTTCCCCGTGGTGCTCGCTGTGAGTAACGGCCTCTGCAGCGATACAACCGTACGCTACATAGATGTACAGTGGAACTGTGCCACGCTGGGCCTACAAGCTGGCTTCACCGTTTCTCCTAACCCCGTAGATCTGAACGCAGGCGGCGGCACCGTGTACTTTACCAATACTTCTACTGGCGCGACGCAGTACCTGTGGCTTTTTGGAACCGGCGACACAAGCACAGCGACCTCTCCGTCTTACGCTTACACCCAGCCGGGTACTTATACCGTCACACTGATAGCCATCAACTACAACTGCCGGGATACCCTATCGCAAACGCTTACGGTAGTGCGGGCTGAGCCGAGTGGAAGCGGCCCCTCCTCTCTATCTACAGCCGGGAGCCTGATCCTGACCCTGTATCCCAACCCTACGCAAGGGTCGGTCACGCTCCTCCTGCCGCCCATCGCTGGGGAATGGACCTTAGAGCTGTACGAGAGCGGAGGGCGCTTAGCTCGCCAGTGGCAGGGGATACGCAGCGGCGAAAATACGCTCTCGCTGGCGGGGCTTGCACGCGGCTTCTACACCCTCAAAGCCACTCCAGCTGGAGGTCCCCCCTATTGGGGCAAGCTCCTGCTTGAGTAGCATGGCAGATGCCGACATTTGGCAGACGCCCCTCGCTTACCTCAAAGGCGTGGGACCCCGACGCGCCGAGGTTCTCCAATCCGAGTTTGGCCTGTACACCTATGCCGACCTCTTAGAACACTTTCCCCGCAAGTACTTAGATTATAGCCAAGTCACGCCCCTTTCGCAGGCTAAACCCGACCAGGAGGGAGTTTTTCGAGGGCGATTAGGCTCCTTTCAAGTGCGTCCCCTGTCCGGCGGCAAACGCACCGTGCTGCTCACTACCCTCTATGACGGTACCGCCTGGATGGAGCTCGTATGGTATCAAGGCTGGGAATGGGTTCGCCAAAAGTTCAGCACCGGACAAGAGGTCTTAGCCATCGGTCGCCCTGTCTATAAGAAGCGCCCGCCCTTGCAGCTAGCCCACCCAGAGCTCATCCCCGTCGGCAATCAACAGCCCATAGAAAAACTTCTCCGCGTTTACCCTGTTTACCCTTCTACGGAAAAACTACGCCAACTCCAGCTAGACAACAAACGCTTCCGCATGCTTTTTGAAGAGCTCTATCGTCTGACCCACTTTTCACGCGAGGACCCTATCCCCGCCCACATTCGTGAAACTCACCAACTTTTACCACTCAATCACGCCCTCAAAGCTATTCACCTTCCCACCGACGTCGAGGAAACTGAAAGAGCCAGGTACCGCTTCAAGTTTCAAGAGTTTTTTCTCTTGCAGGTGCTGCTTATCCGCCGAAAGTACTTTCTCAAGACGCAATACACAGCACCGGCCTTTACACAGGCGGGGCCCTTAGTAAAAGAGTTTTACGAAAAGTACCTTCCCTTCCCTCTCACGGAAGCGCAGAAGCGAGTCATAAAAGAAATTCGCCGGGACCTCGCGCTCTCTACCCCCATGAACCGCCTCATCCAAGGGGACGTAGGGAGTGGAAAAACGATTGTAGCGCTATTTGCGGCGCTGATTGCTATCGGCAATGGCTATCAAGTGGCCCTCATGGCCCCCACTGAGGTGCTGGCCGAGCAGCACGCCCGATCCTTCCGAAAGTGGCTCTCTCCATTGGGAATCGGCGTGGGCCTTCTTTTGGGCAGTACGCCCCCCAAACAAAAACGCCGCATCCTCGATCAGCTCCGAAGCGGTGAGCTTCCTTGTGTAGTGGGAACCCATGCGCTTTTTCAAAAGAATGTACACTACGCCCGCTTGGGCCTAACCCTTATTGATGAGCAGCATAAGTTTGGCGTGAAGCAGCGCGCCAGCTTATGGGAAAAAGCTCATCCGTATCGGCCGCATAATCTCCTTCTCACTGCTACACCTATTCCCCGCACCTTAGCGCTGTCGGTGTATGGCGATGTAGATGTGTCTATTATTGACGAGCTGCCCCCAGGCCGCCAGCCCATCAAAACCCTCGTCCGCACCGAAGCCCAACGAAAAGAAGTATGGAACCTCCTGCGAGCCGAATTAGAAAAAGGCCGCCAAGCCTATATCATCTACCCCCTCGTAGAAGAGTCCGAAAAAACCGACCTCAAAGCCGTAGAAGAGGGATACGAAGTGATTCAGCAGACCTTTCCGCAGTATAGCGTAGGCATGGTACATGGGCGCATGAGCAGTGAACGCAAAGAGCTGGCCATGCAGCGCTTCAAACTCGGGCAGGACCAGATTCTCGTCAGTACCACCGTCGTAGAGGTCGGCGTAGATGTACCTAATGCCACGGTACTGATTGTAGAACATGCGGACCGGTTTGGGTTATCGCAGCTACATCAGCTGCGCGGGCGAGTAGGGCGCGGGCAGTACGCTTCCTACGCTATCTTCATGGCCCCCAATAATCCCTCCGATACCGCCATGCAGCGACTCCGTGCCTTAGTGGAGTATCAAGATGGGTTTCGTATCTCGGAGATTGACCTGAAGCTGCGGGGGCCAGGAGACTTCCTGGGCACGAAGCAAAGCGGCTTGCCTGAATTTAAGATGGCTGATATCGTGGAGGACCAAGCTATTTTGCGTCAAGCCCGCCAGGCCGCTGAAGACCTCGTAAGTCAAGACCCCACCCTCCAAACCTACCCAGCGCTTTTGCATTACCTACAGGCCTATGCGCAGAAGCACAGCCTGGAGCTTTTTACGGCTTAGTTTTCTTCTATGGGCAGCTCTCGGGCGCGGCGCTTAGAGCGCGTGGCGGGTTTGGGCTTGGAGGGAGCTGCTGCCCCCTTAGAGGTAGAGCCGGCGGGCTTCCACCGAAAGTTCGGCGCCTCAGCCGTACCGCTAACCTGTATCGCCAACCGCATCCTTTCGCCCTCCACCTCCTCTACCCACTCCTGTACTCGCGTCATGCTTTTATCCAGAAGCACTCGGGGCACCTCTACCAGTAGATCATACCGCAGCTCTCCCCGTAGAGTATGACTCCCAGCGATGCGCATCCGCCAGCGATTCGCCTGAAGCCAAGTCGTATCCAAGCGTACCACTCCCTCCGCTACTTGTATACGGGCTTCCACCGAACCTACTTCTATCCGCCGAAAGTCCGTCAGCGGAATGAGGGAGAATAGGTTATAGGTGTAGGGGCTCTCTAAGACTACAAAGTTTCGCAAGCGGAGAGCCAGCTCCCCTGTGAGATCCGCCCAAGCGAGCCGACCGCTCCGCAGCGGTAAGTAGGCTTGAAAGCTACCGTTAGCTTCCCCTTGAAGGTGCTTAAGTAGCGGGAAAAGGGTATCTAATTCGGGCCACTCTGTAGCGAGCCGCTGCAGCTGGAGGGCTTGCACTTGCCCTTGTACCCACCAGGTGCCTTGTTCAAGCGTACCTCTACCCGATACTCGCCCTTCTAGACGGCCCCCAGCCACGCCCTCCAGGTTGTGAAGGTTTAGCCGAAGGCTATCCCCTTCCCAAAAAACTATGCCTCGGAGTGCGCCTAGCCGCCGCCCTTGCCATTCTACCGTATCTATCGCGACCTCTACTGCCCCCGCTTGGATAGGAGGAAGGGAAGCGCGGTCAGAGGAGCCTCCTCCGCTTGTGTATCGCAGGGCTGGGAGTCGGAGCTTACCCCGCAACCGCATCGGCGCAGCAGTAGAGTCCCACAAGCACTGGTAGTGCTCCACTGCC
>CALKJV010000039.1 GCA_937995505.1 uncultured Bacteroidia bacterium
AGCGGCTGGCCTTGAAGGGCTTGACTGATGAAATTGGGGATGACTCGTCCATCGGCTAAGCGCATACGGGGGCCATAGGTGTTAAAGATGCGCACGATGCGGATAGAGAGCCCGTGGGTGCGATGATAGGCCATAGCGAGGGCTTCTAGGAATCTTTTGGCCTCGTCATAGACTCCCCGCACGCCGATGGGATTGACATTGCCCCAGTAAGTCTCGCGCTGCGGGTGCTCAAGGGGATCCCCGTACACCTCAGAAGTAGAGGCGAGGAGGATGGTAGCTCCCTTAGCCCGAGCTAAGCCTAAGCATTTGTGAGTGCCGAGCGCACCTACTTTGAGGGTCTGGATAGGCATGCGCAAATAATCCGCAGGGCTTGCCGGCGAAGCAAAATGCAAAATATAATGCAGCTCCCCCGGCACATGGATGAAGCTAGTGACGTCGTAGTGGAGGAAGGTGAATCGGGGCTTTCCGAAAAGGTGGGCAATGTTATCTAAGCTGCCGGTAGAGAGGTTATCCAGCGCGATTACCTCAAAGCCCTCTTGCCAGAAGCGATCGCACAGGTGCGAGCCCAAAAAACCCGCAGCCCCGGTGATGAGGATTTTCTGGGGCATGTGGCACAAAAGTACAGGATCCGTACCTTTGTCGCATGCCGAAGCGAACGTACCAACCCAGTCGGACCAAGCGTGCTCGTACGCATGGCTTTCGGGCACGGATGCGTACCCGATGGGGGCGAGCTATTTTGGCCCGGCGCCGAGCCAAGGGCCGCCGCGTGCTCACCGTGAGTGATACCTTAGCTGGTAAGCCCTATTAGAGCCCACAGCCTCCCTAAATCAGAACGGCTGAGGGGCCGGCGAGTGTTTGCGCTCTTGCGCCAGCTGAGCGTGCGCACCGAAAAAGGTCCGCTACGGTTGTATGCATTGTGCTTTGCCCTGCGCACACAGGGGCCTCCCTTGTGCGTGGTCTTTTCTGTACCTAAGCGTCAGGTACGCAAAGCTGCGCTAAGAAACCGCATCAAGCGCCTACTCCGAGAAGCCTATCGCTTGCAAAAGCCGGATTTCCTTGCTGCACTCCCTCAGGGCAGTGTTTGGCTTCTGTGGCAGTGGCTCGCACCGACTCCCCCTTCGCTTTCTCAGCTAAGCGCTCTCATGCAGCAGCTTTTCGCTCGCGCCCTTGCCAAATGCGCCAGGTACTGATAGGAGTTATACGGCTTTACCAAAGGCTCCTTTCGCCCTACCTACCGCCTTCGTGTCGGTATGTGCCCACGTGCTCTGAATACGCCGTAGAAGCGATCCGCAGGTATGGGGCTTGGCGAGGGGGGTGGATGGCCTTGCAGAGACTCAGTCGCTGCCATCCTTGGGGCGGCTCGGGATATGACCCTGTACCTACACCTACCAAAGAATCCGAAGTTCAGGGCGCTCCTGCCGCCAATAGGCCAGACGCTGCTGCGTCTCGGGACTGAGGGGATTCCCTCGCAGGTCTAACTCTACCAGCGCCGGCAAGAGTAGCACTTCTGTCGGCAGGGACCGTAGCCGATTATCGCGCAGGTCAAGCCGCCTAAGCCGCGACAGCTCCCCTACTCCCAAGGGTAAGGCAGTAATCCGATTGCCAGCAAGGTAAAGCTCCTCCAGCTGCCGATGTTTGGCGATAGAAGTAGGTACTCGGCTTAGGCGATTGTGGGAAAGATCCAAGATGCGCAGCGTCGGAAGCTTCCCTAAAGCAGCTGGCCATGCAGAAAAGCGATTTTGGGAGAGATTTAGCACTTCTATGGTAGGCGGCAAGTGCAGGTAAGCCGGCCACTGCGCCCATCCGTAGCCCGAGAGGGTAGCCCGCTGCACTACAAAAGGATTAGTCCAGTGATAGACTATGGCCGATAGTACTACTAGCCCTACCAACCCGCCCAACATCCAGCCCAGATACGCGGGGGCTCGCGTCGCAGCCTGAGCTACTGCCGGCGAAGATACCGTCTGCGAGACTCTGCGCTGCCGCATCGTATAAGCGACTACCCGCATATGATACGCCAAGCGCAAGCGGGGATCGCTCAGTACACGGTACGCTTCATTGAGCTCCTGCATGCAGCGCGCCGCCTCGGGAGAGGGATTTACATCCGGGTGATACTTTTTGGCCAGCTCCCGATAGCGTCGCTTGATGTCTTCCTCGGACGCCCCAAACGGCACCCCCAAGACCTCATAATAGGTACGCAAACGGGACGGCATTTTGGCAAATAAACAATTTTCTGCCCTACCTTCCAAAAAGGCTTTCTGCTCTTGCTTAGAGGGTTTTTTGCACCTTAGCGCAGATGAGCCGGCGGCACTGGCTAGGGCTGCTGACCCTTCTCTGGGCACAAGACGCCGATATTTTTGTCGGAAGCGAAATCTATACCTACCTAGAACGGTGGGATGTGCGGGGCTGGGTAGATACCGTAGTGCCTATGGAGACGCGGCCTTGGGGCCGAGAAGAAGCGACTTTGCTTCTGCTGCACACCGACACGAGCCGCCTGCCCCGCTTAGACCGAGCGCGGTATGCGCGGGCGCTTTTTCAGCTGAATGACAGTTTACCCACTCGCTCGCGCCTCCGAGCCCTCCCTTCTTGGCTCTTTCCAGAAGGGAGAGACGCTTTCGTAGCGCGAGCCCCCTGGGGAAGTCTCTACCTGGGCCCCCTTCTCCATTTTTCCCTCGGACGAGACAGCTCCGGACGGCTGTATCAGAATACCCGCGGCGCTTACCTGCGAGCCCGCTTAGGAAAAAAAGTGGGCCTCTATGCCGACCTCTTAGAGACGCAAGCACGCCCCCCCATCTACATCACCCAGCGCTATCCCCAGCAGCTTACTTTATGGGGAGAGACTTTCGTCAAGCCCTTCCGTAACGGCGCTTTTGACTATGCCAATACTCGGGGTTACCTCACCTACTCCCCTATCCCTGCCGTGCGTGTGAAGTTTGGACGGGATAAAGGCTTCTGGGGGCCGGGCTTCCAGAGTCTCTTTCTTTCAGACTATCCGCCGGAATACCTCTACCTGCACATTCGCACCCGCCTGGGCCGATGGGAATACCACAACTTTTTTGCGCAGCTCATTGACTTCCTCCCCAATAAACCCGACAGCTGGGGGGCTCAACCCCGCAAGTACTTAGCTCTGCACCAGCTTATCTGGCGACCCGCACGCGGCATAAGTGTGGGGGCCTTTGAAGGCGTCATGTACAATCCCTGGACCCCCCTCGGCCGGCGCGGACTGGAAGCGACTTACTTCATCCCCGTCATCTTCTACCGCACAGCAGAGCAAGCCTTAGGAAGCCCAGATAATGCGTTTTTGGGGGCTTTTGGCCGAGCTAACTTCCTCAAGCGCTTCCAAGCGTATGGGCAGCTCGCCATTGACGACTACAACTTCGGCAAGCGTAAAGAAGGGCGCGGCTGGTGGGGCAATAAATACGCATTCCAGGTGGGCCTCAAGGGCTTTGACCTGGGCCTACCGACCTTAGACCTACAGCTGGAGCTGAACCAAGTACGACCCTACACCTACAGCCACAGCAATGTCGCAGCCGCATGGACGCACCATGGGCAGTACCTCGCACACCCCTACGGAACAAACCTACGCGAGCTTACAGCCCTCCTGCGCTACCAGCCTCTGCCGGGCTTTACTTTGGAAGCCCGCGCCAGCCAAATTGACCAAGGCAGAAATACCCCCACCGAAAACTGGGGCGGTGAGGTCTTCCAGAGCGATGTAACCTTCCGACAAGAATTTGGTAATCGGGTACTCCAGGGTCAGCTTGTACGCTACCGCCTCCTGCAGGGTAGGCTTAGCTACCAGCCTTTTGTGGTGCCCTTGTATGTAGAGGTGGAAGGCTTTGTGCGAGGGGCAGCCCAGGGCGGCTTCGTAACCCTGCGCTGGATGACTGCTCCGAAGGTACTCCGCTTCTGAGAAGCTACGCTTGCGGCGTCGCTGCAGATCGCAGCCCCTCTATATACCGAAGCCAGGCTTCGGGTACAGCTAAGCCGGGTTTGCGCGCCCCAAAAATCCACAAGACCTCCTCCCCCGCCGGTCCAAACACCTCTACAGAGTAAATCGGCCCTTCTTGGGTCGGCTTCTCTACCAGATACACTGACGCTACGCCAGCAGGGTTGAGATGCAGCGTAAACACCTCATCTAAAATATTCACCCACCCTCGGGCGGGGGAGAGGTTACGGATAGAGCCCGTGTAAATGTGGTGAATCCCCGCATTGCCTACGAAAAACATGATGGGAGTTTGGGAAGTACGGGCCCATTCTAAGAGGCCTTCCAGGGCAGAAGTAGGCAAAGGATGGGTATAATGCCCTTCTGCTAGCTGCATAGCTTGAAGGCGGCTCACCTGATGGCGCAC
>CALKJV010000040.1 GCA_937995505.1 uncultured Bacteroidia bacterium
CAGCAGGATCCTCCGCAAAATTCCCAGGGGCTTTTGGGTTGGGTAGCCGGTACGCTCAGCGCTGCGCGTGGGAACGATGGTATGCCACCATGTGTCGGTAGGCAGCTTGCCCCGAGCCGCCTTCTCAGGTCCGACGAGACCCGGCGCCATATAGGGTATCCGCTCAATAGCCTCCAAATTGAAAATATAACGGTTTGGGTCCTTCACATACAAAAAGATGTTGTCATGCTTGGCAGGCCAACGGTTTTTCGGGCGGCCTCCATAGTCATACGCCCAAATAATCTCATTCAAAAAACACTCCCGCCCAAAAATCGCATCCAAAAGCACCTTGCAGTAGTGCCCCTCCCGAGGATCAATATGAAAATACAGCGATCCATGCTGAGCCAGCACCCGATAGGCTTCCAATAGCCTCGGCTCCAAAAATTCTAGATAGTCGTCAAAAAAATCTATAAATTTTCGGCTGCTGAGGGGAATGCTGCGGTAGCGCTTTCCTTGGAAGCCGACCCTATCTCCTTGAGTAGAAGGCTCTACCCGCAAGCGAGTCTGATGCTGGACCTTACCCGTATTGAAGGGGGGATCTATGTAGATAAGGTCTACGGAGCCTGTGGGCAAAAGGCGAAGCAGCTCAAGGTTATCCGCAAAGTAGATCCAGCCCTCTGGCGGCCCTTCTCTCCGAGAGAAGTCCGGCACAGGCCAGGTAGAAATGCTTCCCTGCTGCGCCAGGCTCTCTTTTGGCGGCTCCATCTCTACAAAAGTAAACAGGCTCAGAGAAAGCCCCTCAGCGGCCTTCCACGCGCTCCTGCCAAAGCCGCCAAAGCACAGCCGGATACACTTCTCGCTCTACTGCTTGTACAAAAGCTTCTACCGCTTCTACCGACAGACCTGCGATAGGCAAGCGCACTTGATACACTACTGGCCCTTCATCGTAGCGCTCTGTAACCTCATGCACTGTGAAGCCGCTTTCTAAGGCGCCTGCGGCCACCACTGCGGCATGAACCCGACGCCCATACATGCCCTTCCCCCCAAAAGCCGGTAGCAGCGCCGGATGGCTATTGAAGATACGGCCCGCATACTGCGCCACTACCTCGGCAGGCACGGGAGCTAAATAGCCCGCTAAGGCAATAAACTTCACCTCCTCTTCCTGGCAAGGAATAAGCCAACCCTCCGCTGTATTAGGAATAAGGCGAATAGGTAAGCCGAGAGCGGTGAGGGCTTCGGTGGAGGCTGAGGGGCGATCAACGAAACCCACTACCCGCACGCCCCTCTGGGTAAAGTAATCCGCCACAGCCCGAGCTAAACGCCCCCGACCGGAATAGGCTATAGCGCAGGTGGACATGGGTCGGGTTTGGTACGAGCAAACTGTGCTTCTTCTAAAAGGCCGAGCGCTTGAGCGGCCTCCGCATAAGCCTGCCAAAGCCCTGCATCGTAGGGGTTCACATCCAAGGCGCTGGAGAGAAAGTCGTATGCGGCTTGCGCTTGGCCCTCTTGCAGGAGCTTGCGGGCCCAGGCTACTTGCCCTGTCGGATCAAGGGGAAACTGTTGTCGCAGGGCCAGAAGGCCTTCCTCTGTCGGCTGCCACCGCAGTCGCGCCCGCAGCCAGAGAAGCGAGTCCGAACGCTCTCGCACATAAAGAGCAGCCGAGTCAAGCTTAGCTCGACCCGCCGCTGAATTCCCGCGCAGAAAATCTAACTCCGCATACGCCAAGCGAAGCCGCACCGAATTAGGGACCCGATTGAGACCGGCTTGTAAGTTTTCTTCAGCGCCAGCGGTATCCCTCTGTAAAAGAAACAGGCGCGCTACCACTTCGTAAGGCTCATCATACGCAGCACCCCGATCTACCCAGGGGCGCAGCACAAGTACGAGCGCCTGAAGGTTCTTTTGGTGATACCCGTACTGAGTAAAGCGCAAATAATCAGCATCCTTCCACTCAGCTGTCGGATAGAGGAAGGAGGCCTCAGAGAGGAGGCCCGACCCTGCTAGGAGGAGAGCAGCTTCTCGGCGGCCTTCCTCTTCCAGCGCGGGGTAGCTCACCCATAACCGACTAAGGAGCTTATAAGCAGCTTCTAAGCAGCCCGCATCCGCTAAGGCATACCCTCCATACAGCGAATCCAGCGGCGTACCCGCTGAAAAAAATACTTCTGCGGCTTTTCGGGCCAGTCCTTCTCGCAGGAGGGTTACGGCGAGATAGCGACTTAGGTAGGGGAGCAGTTCGGCATCCTGTTCTCGGAAGTACGGCAAAAATCCCTCCGCTGCAGCAAGCTGTTGGTTTCGCACAGCCGCTACGAAGCGCCCGACAGGAGTCGTGTCCGAGACGGATCCGAGCCATTGGCTATTCCAGCGGCTCACTATGCCCTCCGGCAGTGTGTCTAAAAGGCCCAGAAGCCGCAGATAGACCAGATTCTCCTGGCTAGCCGCTGAAAAGGTAGAGGCTTTTTGCAGAGCGGTTTGGGCTACCTTGGCGGCCCAGCTTGGACGGCCGTTTTGCGCGTACAAAACCCCTAAATGGAGGTAGTAAACAGGCTCAGTTGGGTCAGCGGCGATGGCTTCCTTCCAGTAATAGGCCGCAGAGTCCAGCTGCCCCCCCTTGTAAAACGCAAAGGCAAGCTGATTGCATAACACTGCACCACCCCCAAAACGGCGATAGTAACTCTGAAGCAGCTGAATGGCGCGCACAGGCCGATCCAGTGCAAGCCATACTAGAGAAGCCTGAAGGGCAGCTGGAAGGAAGGGCTTACTCAGGAGAGCCCGCTCGTAGCGCTCGCTCGCTGCTTCGGCCGTACCAGGATCTTGGGACTGGATGCGGGCGAGGTTGTAATTGAGCTTGGGTTCGTAGGGCAGAAACACAGCTGCC
>CALKJV010000041.1 GCA_937995505.1 uncultured Bacteroidia bacterium
TCGCAGGAGAGCACGGGTAGCTTCCCTATAGCTTACAGTAGCGGGTCGCTCCGAAAGCTCTTCAATCACAGCACCTTCTGGAAGGTGGGGCGCTAAAAGGAAAAGCGCCGATAAAAACTGACTGGAGACCGAACTGTCTACCTTGAGGTGAGAAGGACGCCAATCCGGTGAGCCCTGTATTCGGAGGGGGAAGAGCATGGGGCCTGCTTGTAAACGTGCGCCGGCACTTTGTAAAGCCTCTATTAGCGGCAGCAACGGCCTCCTTTGCAGAGACGGAGCGACTTGGACGATGCTTTCCACAGGTAGCCGTACGAGCCACGGCAAGAGAAACCGCAGCGTCGTGCCCCCTTCGCCTAAAAAGAGCTCTACTCGCTTCGGATACACTTTCGGTGGCCAGAAATCCCATACCTCTCCGTCCTTACCTACGACATACCCTACCTGCTGGAGAGCCTGCACCAGCCAGCGCGTATCCTCTGCCCCCGAAAGCCCCTCTATCCGAAAAGGCTCCCCCGTCTGGACGCCTAAGACGAGCTGACGATTGCTCAGGCTTTTACTGTATGGGAGCTCAACAGAACCTAAAAGAGGCTGACTTGGAGGAGAAACCCAGATTACCGACATAGGCCCGACTTCTCAAGTAAGCTGAGCGCGATACCAACGCACGGCGGCGCGAAGCTCCTCCACCTCAACTGGATATACCTGGGCACGCCCCGGAGCTTCCCACAGCGGAAGGTACAGCTGTTGAGCACGGATTTTTTTATCTTGGAGGAGCACACCTTCCCAGCGCTGCCAAGTGAAAGGCGGCAGAGGTAGCACTAACTCCTCTCTTTGGAGCTTCTGATAGAGCTGCTGGAAAAAAGGCTCGGGGAGAAGGCCCCTCCGATGGCTTAGCCAGGCCTCTTGCAGGAGACCTAAAGCCACCGCCTCTCCGTGTGTAAGGGGCTTCTCTGTGCCCAAGGAGAGCGCTTCCCACACATGCCCTAAGGTATGACCCAAATTGAGCAGGCGGCGCTGATCCTGCTCTATGGGGTCTGAGGTAACTATCTCAAGCTTCACTGCGGCGAGCCGTTCCAGCAGAGGGGCTTTGGGTAGGGTAGAGAAGGGCGTCGCCAGAAGCTCTTCCCATAGGGCTCCTCCCGCTAAAAGCGCATGCTTGAGCGCTTCTACCCACCCAGAGTGCAGCTCCTGCCCTGGTAGAGTCTCTAAAAACCCCGTAAATCCCCATATAGCCGCTGGCTGAGCAAAGGTCCCTATGAGGTTCTTTCCGCCCCGAAAGTTAATTCCACTCTTTCCGCCTAAGGCTGCATCTATTTGAGCTACGAAAGTAGTGGGTATATGCACGAAGGGTATGCCGCGCTTCCACGTGCTAGCGCAGAAGGCCCCTACATCTAAAAGGCTCCCCCCTCCAATTAGAAACAGCACTTGCCCGCGATCGAGGCGATACTGCCAGAGCTTTTTCCATAAGCGGCGAGCGGTGGGGAGGGTTTTGACGCTCTCCCCTCCTTGTATAGTAAGGAGGGGGGCTGGCCCTACCAGCGAGTCAATAAGAGGCTTCCAGTATGCGTATACTTTGCCGTCTACAAAGGAGAGGGAGGGGCGCAGGCGCTGAGCTTCTTCTAGAAACGCCTGCGCTGAGTCCCAAAAAAGCGGTTTAGTGGCTATGCTGGGCTTTGTATTTCTTGATGGCTTCGGTGAGGCGAGGCACGACCTCAAAGGCATCCCCCACTATCCCGTAATCCGCCGCCTTGAAGAAGGGCGCTTCAGGGTCGTTATTGATAACTACGATGTTTTTGGAAGAGGCGACCCCCGCTAAATGCTGGATAGCTCCCGATATGCCAATGGCAATATACAGATTGGGCGAAATCTGGATGCCTGTTTGCCCTACATGCTCGTGGTGCGGGCGCCAACCCACATCTGCGACAGGCTTAGAACAGGCTGTTGACGCCCCCAAAACTTGCGCTAACTCTTCTACAATGCCCCAATTCTCAGGGCCTTTAAGGCCTCGCCCCGCAGAGACGACGACCTCTGCCTCAGTAAGGGGTATCTTATCCGTAGCCACTTTTTCTATGCTCAGTACATTCGTTTGCAGGTCTTTTTCAGGAAGATCGGGAGAGAAGGCTTCTTCTGTGGCGGTACGGGGCGATTTTTGCGGAACTATAGCATTATTCTTAAGGGAGACTATCAGCGGAAGCCGTTCCGTATAGACCCATTCAATCCCCTTATTGGAAAAGGCGATGCGGCGACTTCGGAAGCCCGAACCCTCCTTTTCTGGCACGCGATCAATACCCGAAAGCAGCGCCCCATCCACCCAGATCGTAAGCATAGGGGCAGTTGCACGTCCATTGTAGGTCTGTGGAAGCACCACATACGGGATCTGCCGCTCGCGCACGAGCAAGGCCAGGGCTCGGGCATAGGCATTGGCTCGGAAGGTTTCCAGCCCCGATCCCTGCACTTGTACTAGATGTTCTGCACCGTACTCCGAAAAGATAGCCTTGAGGCTGCCAGAAGGGACTTCGCCCACCACTACCGCCCATAGGGGCAGCCCCAGCGAGTCAGCCCATTGGCGACCCAAGGTGAGCGCTTCTAAAGTGGGCTTTTTGGCTCGGCCGTCCGTAATCTCGGCCCATGCTACTACTGCACTCATATTAGTCCTTTGTTTGCGAGTTCTT
>CALKJV010000042.1 GCA_937995505.1 uncultured Bacteroidia bacterium
GCGCCGTACAGCTCGCATAACTCCCTCGGCTACCCGCATGGCCTCAGGCACCTCTTCTATGGAAGGCACACCTACATACAGACTTAGGCCGCTAGTACCTCCTCCCGCTCGCTGGGCTACCGTCCAAGGCACAAAGCACTCCACATCCAAACTAAACCCAAAAAGGCCGCCCCTCTCTGCTAGCACTCCTACCACTTGGTAAAACTGTCCTCCTACTTGTATCCACTTGCCGAGGGGGGACTCTTGGGGGAAAAGCTGCTGGGCCACGCTGGCTCCGATTACGATTCGGGGCAGAGCGTATCGGGTCTCAACCGCAGAAAAGAATCGACCTTGAGCAAGCCGAAGCTCCTGGATAGTAAAGTAACTGGGCTCTACCCCAAAAACTCGCAGCTGCCCCGATAAGCGTCGGCCCTGGTAGCTCGCCGAGGCCGCAGCCGAAAGCACCAGCTGCCGCGAAACTCGCGCCCCTGGATAAGTATACCGCTCCAGAAAAGTGCTGACTTCCCAACTGCGCAGCGGGTTTTCGGCTGCTCCGACTCTCTGCCCACGCCCGATCCCGAGCCGCAGCTCGCCTGCAGAGAGAACAAACGCTTGCGTGCCTAAGCCAGCCAGGTCTTTCGCAATAAAGCCCCGAAGGGCCTCTAAAACAGTCAAAATCCCCACTAGCGCCGTAATACCAAATGCTAAAATACTCAAGGTAAGGGCTGCGCGCAGCCGATATTCCCAGAGAGCTTTGAGAGCTTCACGCAACATTCTGCGGGTTCAGTGCAATGTCTTCGCGATACTGCCGGCCCTCAAAGGGAAGTTTTTCCAGGCCGGCGTAGGCGCGTTGGCGTGCTGCTTCTAAGGTATCTCCTAGCCCTACTACGGTGTAGGTTCGGCCTCCAGTAGTGCGGAGCTTCCCCCCTTCGTCGGCTTCTACCCCTGCCCAATACACATAGGTCTGCTCTCCTAAGAGAGTTCCTCCTTCGGCCAGAGGGGGTACTTCTATGAGGGCGCCTCCTTTGGGAGCGTCCGGATAGCCTGCCGTAGCCGCTACCACTCCCACAGCATAGCCAGGCTTCAGGCGTAATTTGAGTTCGCTGAGCTTCTGAATGCGCCAGTAGTAGAGTAGCTCCTCTAAGCTATTTGCGACAAGCGGCAGCACGACCTGGGCCTCCGGATCGCCGAGGCGAATGTTGTATTCTAACACATAGGGTTCCCCTTCCACCCAGATAAGCCCTACATACAAAAAGCCCACATAGGGTGTCCCCGCTCGCCGTAACGCTGCGAAGGTAGGCTCTAGGACAGTTTCTTTCACAATGTCCAGCCATTGCGTATCAGCGGCGGGGGCATAGACGCCCATCCCACCCGTGTTAGGTCCCTGGTCGCCGGATAAAAGCCGCTTGTAATCCCGGGCTACGGGTAGGATTACATAGCCTTTGCCGTCGGAAAGCAAAAGGACCGACCGCTCCTCACCCACTAAAAATCGCTCCACTACGATAGTCTGCCCAGCTCCCTGAAAGAGACTCCCTGTAAGGCAGCCCCGAGCAAAAGCTATAGCCTCTTCTGCATTTGTAGCGATGAGTACTCCCTTTCCAGCTGCGAGTCCGCTGGCCTTTATTACCAGTGGGTAAGAAGCTGCTTGCAGGTAGCGCTCGGCTTCTACCTGGCGCGTATAGTCAAAGATTACCGCCTCTGCGGTGGGTATGCCCGCCGTTTGTAGGAAGTGTTTGGCCTTGGCCTTGCTGGCTTCTAAAAAGCTTAGCTTCTGCGGCGGGGCTAAAACTGGGGCTAAATCGTGTAAGTCATCGTAAATCCCCCGTGCGATGGGTAGTTCAGGGCCAACTAAGACGTAGTGAATTTTTTCCTTTCGGATAAACTGGCGCAGGCCTGCAATGTCTTTTTCCTCGAGGGGAACCCGCTGGAGAGGGGGTTGCATACCAGCGTTGCCTGGTGCTACGAATACCTCTAAACGCCCGGAAGCAAGCGCCTTATGGGCGAGAGCGTGCTCTCTGGCTCCTCGGCCAATCACAAGCACCTTTTCCATGCAGCAAAGTTATCGGCAAAAAATAAACCCCCGGGGACTCAACCCGAAGGGAATCAACCCGGGGGCCTCTCTGCTGGGCTAATACAAAGGTACGGCTTTTTTGATTCACGCAAGAGACTAGACAAGGCTCCTCGCCTGAGATGCACTTATACCTACCTGAGCTGCACAAGGAAGGGGCTAAAATGCTTAAACAGGCGGCTTAAAAAGCTCAAAGGCTTCCCCGCAGCTGTGGCAGCGAAAGATAGCTCGACACGCCGTAGGCCCAAAGGGAGAAACTAAACTCACCGCTTCGGAGCCGCATTTTGGGCACGCTACCTCGGCTAAAAGCTCCTGGGGGTCTTGGGATAAGCGTTTAGGTAGGGCGAAGCCGGCCTTACGCAGACCTGCCCACCCTTCGGGCGTCATATCCTCCGGCCGCCAAGCCCGATGATAAACCACTTCTACTTCGGCTTGCGCCCCATGCTGGGCCAGTACCTCACCAATCTGCTCTTGCAGCAGGCGAATAGCAGGACAGCCAGCAAACGTAGGCACGAGCTCTACTCGCACCTGATCCGCCTCTACAGAGATATCCCCAATCATGCCCATATCCACGACCGAGACATGGGGGATCTCTGGGTCAGGCACTGCCTTGAGCCACTGCCGAATCTGCTCAGGAGTCAGACTCATGGAGCGATTGCGCAAAATTTTGGGCCCAAAGCCGAATAGCATCTCGTACAGACCGGAACCCGTCTATTCCCCCCGCCGATGGATCTGGAAAGCTTACGTGGAGGTTATGGCGAGCTGGCACGTAGGGGCACGTCTCCCGTGCTGAGTCACATACCGTAATCACATAATCCCATGACTCGCCCAAATACTGCTCCACCGACTTAGAAGTGTGCGTGCTCAGGTCGTACCCTTCCTCGGCCATGACGGCTAGGGTATACGGATGCACGCGGGTAGGGTGCGTGCCTGCGCTGTGCACTTGAGCCTTTTCCCCCAAAAAGCGCCGCAAGTAGGCTTCAGCCATCTGACTGCGGGCACTATTGTGCGTGCACAGAACAAGCACCTTTACCATTCGGCATCCGGTTCGGAAGCGGCTACTTCGGTCAATTCGCTCAGCAGAGCGTCAAAATACGGGCTACGCAGGCCCGCTCGCGCCCCTTGGAGGGGGAGGAGGGATTCGGCAGAGGGCTCCGGCTGCTCCAGCTCTACCTCTCGCAAAAGAGGCGTAATCAATTCCAGCCACCGTTCCCGAAGCTGCGTAGAGGGGGGGATCCAGCCGGCTTCTACCATTTCTTCTTCGTGGGGTAACGGCTCAAAGAGCATCCAAGCATACGGCCATAGCTGCTGCATAGCACTGCGTAAGCGGAGGTGCGCTTCTTCCGTAGAGCGCCCGAGCTGCCGAAGCCACGTAGTGGCATGCATCCAGTGGTACTTCTCTTCACGCAGGAGCCGCTCGGCTAAGCCCGCTAAAGGGTCATAACTCCCTGCTCGTAAGGCTTGGAGGCGCACTTGCTCAGCTGCATCGTACAGGAAGTGGCGCACAAGCGCTAACCCGTAGTCGTAGTCAAAGTTCGGCAGTTCTACGAGGTGGGCGCAGCGAAATCGCTCGGCCGGCCGATGAAACGCATACCTATCGGGTGTCTCCAGGCCTAAATCCGTCAAGAGCTGGTAATACGCCTGCGCGTGCCCAGTCTCATCTTGTGCAATAGAAGCAAAAGCAATATCCTCCTCCAAAATCGGGCCTAAGCCTATCCATTCGGCCAGGCGATGGCCCATGATAAGCTCATCATCGGCCAGGGAAAGTACCAGGGATTCTAGGGCTTCTATCATGAGGTAGCGGGTTTGAGGCGGTCTCGGTACTGTTCAATGCGCTGGCGACTCTGAAGGTAGCCTTGGGGTTCTCGGTAGCTCTTATCGGTAGCGGGCTGGAAAAGGTCTTCCTCTTCGGCGCTGGTCCAGAGGATAGCTTCGGTAGGTACTACCCACAAGGCTACGCACTGGCTGCGGCGAGCATACTGCTCTTTTGCCAGCACGAGGGCCATCTCTGGGGTGGGGGCATGGAGCGAGCCCACATGCTGGGCATGAGCCCCCCGCGTGCGCTGCACGAAAACCTCATAAGTAGGCCAATGCTCTAAGGCTTCTAGCGGGCGATCGGGTAGCTCCCATAGCGTAGGTTCGGCCCGCTGCACCCTTGGGTCTAACGAGGCCATATCAAGCTAAGGGAGTTACATACCGAGCGTTAGGCTGGAGGAGCGCTTGCCGGACCCACCGACCTTTCTCCTCTGCGAAACGCCGCACCGCTAGGCGCTCAGCGTTACAAGGGCCATTTCCGTTGATGACTTGCCAAAACTCCTCCCAGTTCGGGTCGCTATACACCCAACGCCCAGTCTCAGGGTCTTTGCGTAGCTCAGGATCCGGAATAGTCAAGCCCAGCTCCCAGATTTTTGGCACGTACATGTCTAAAAACTGCTGGCGCATCTCGTCATTGGTAGCGAGCTTGATTTTCCACTGGACAAGCTTTTCGGTATGAACGGAGACCGTATCCGGCGGCCCGAAAAAGTGCATGATAGGGCGCCACCACCGATTGAGGGCATCCTGGAGCATAGACCGTTGCTTAGCCGTGCCCGTAGCGAGGTAAACTACGCTGTCGTACCCATACTTGAGGTGAAACGACTCTTCCCAGCAGATACGCTCCAAAGCCCGACCGTACGGCCCATAGGAGCCTTTGGAGTTGGTGGTTTGGTTGATAATAGCGCCGGCATCAATAAGCCAGGCGATTATCGCCGTATCAGCCCAGGTTTTGGCGGGGTAGTTGAAGACATTGGAGTATTTGGACTTTCCGGAGAGAAGGTCGTTAATCATGGCTTCGCGAGATTTGCCGAGGGTTTCGGCCGCGCTGTAAAGGAGCTGGGCGTGGCCCACTTCATCTTGGACTTTGGCCATGAGAGCGAGCTTGCGGCGGAAGTTAGGCGCCCGCGTAATCCATGTGCCCTCCGGTAGTGCACCGATAATTTCGGAGTGGGCATGCTGCTCAATCAGCCGAATAAGCTGGCGCCGATACTCGTAGGGCATCCAGTCATGCGGCTCAATTTTCTCGCCGCGCTCTATACGCGCTTCAAAGGCAGCGAGCTTCTCCGGATCTTCGTCTTGGACCTTCTTGCCCCAGTTTTCAATGTCTTCGGGGCGTAGGGTGAGGTTACCGTACATACCCCAAATATACGACTTTTTTCAATCTTCCAAATGTTCGTTCGGGCCGTTAGGGGGCTGGGGAAGGGGGCGGCACGACCAGGCGCAATGCTTGCCGAATGGGTTGGCGATAGACCGGGATGCCCCCCACGAGCTGTACGGGCTGCCAAAAGGCGCTTTTCTC
>CALKJV010000043.1 GCA_937995505.1 uncultured Bacteroidia bacterium
TACCTTGTGCTTTGAGATCTAGCTCAAAGGCGCCACGGGCTTCGTAGCCCAGCGGCAGCGCAGAAGCAAACTCAGAGAGGTTGCCTTTACCTTGGGCATTCAGCTCCAGCTGCATGACCGAGAGACCCCGACTGCGGTATTGCGCACGCAAGCTCGTACCCCCCGCCCGCAGAGAAAAAGTATCTAATGCTACGCGCAAGCTCTCTAAGGTGGTAGCAGGGCTTTCTACCGCTAAGCGTACTTCCAAGCCCTCAATCGGCTTAGGAAGGTCTTTATAGCGGATACGACCTTGCTCGATAGCCAGCTTAAGGGCGAAAGCCGGGAGGAGGGTATCCCGCAGCTCGCCCCGCACGAAGCCTTCCAATCGCAGTGTACCTTCTGTGGAGAGGCTCTCGTAGCCTTTTTTGTAAGCGGCGGGGATGAGAGAGAGGAGCTCCTTGAGCGATGCACTCGGCGCCGCATAGCGCAAGTCTAACACCGTAGTCAAGCTATCTGGCAAACTCACTGAGCCAGACACCTCCAAGGGGAGGTCATTCAGTCGGAGCCGCCCCTTGCTGAGGGTGTAGCGCGCCGCTGGAAACGAAATATCTAAATCCACATCCGCCTCTGCTCGCTGGCCATTGAGGTAGGTGGTACGGTCATAGGCGAAAAAAATCCGCTCAATCCGCGTCTCTGTGGAGAGGGTCATTTCGTCTTGGGTGAAGTCGCCCTTTCCGCGGTGCGTAAGGCCCTGCAAGCGAGCATAGACACCCAAGGAAGAGTCCCAGTAGGTTAGGTTAGCGTCCTGAATCTCATAGCGCCGCAAGCTAAGCTGAAAGGCTGCAGCGGCGGTATCGGGGGCTTCAGGGGCTTTTTCAGTGGTGTCGGGCAGCGTAATATCCCAGCTCGCGGTCCCATCCCCCCGCACCTGTACGAGCAGCTTCGGGCGAATAAGGTAAAGACGGGTCACAGCGATATCACCCCGCAGAGCTTTGAGGACATCTACCCCCACATCCAGCGCCTCACAGTGAACCAGCGTATCTCCCTCAAAGGGCGCCCGGTTTATCACTGTGAGCCCCTCTAAGCGCACAGTTAGCGCCGGGAAGTGCCGAAAGAAGGATAGGCTCAGCCCCTGGTAATCTACCGTGGCATTGAGGGAACGATTGATTTGGGCTTTGAGCAGGGCATCTACCTTATCCCGAAAGAAAAAAGGTAAGACTACTGCCAGCAGGAGCAAAACTAAAAGGCTACCGACGAGGATATACAGGGCGCGCCGCATCCTCCAAAATTACACAGAATCTAAACTTCAAGGGCTGCGCACGAGGCGGCGTACCTGGTCACCTGCCCGAGTGTGGATATGCAGAAGGTAAGGCCCTGGGGCAAGGGGCGGAAGTTCCCACAGGAGGATGTTCTCTGCGGGAGGGGCTTTGTATTCAGCTACCTTGCGGCCTGTAAGGTCATACAACACGGCGAGCTCTAGGTCAGCTACGGAGAGGTACAAGCGCTCTTGAAAGGGGCTTGGCCACACGGCCCCCACAGAGGGCGGGTAGAGCAGCCGAGGGCCTGCATAAGGCGTGAGACTGTCTGGGTCGAGGCGCCATCGCTGCACAGGCGCTGAAAAGTCTCCCCTACCCTCTGTGAGAAAGTCTACCTCCCATGTCTCCTCTTCGCCGCTGGCGTACTGGACCTGTGTGGGAAGCCGCATAGGATAGCGCCGATTGGGAAAGTATTCTACTTGTCTGGGAGAGAGCCATCGCACTTCTAAGCTGGGGAAGCCTGGCTGGTAAATCCACCGTTCTACGAAGGCTTGAGCTACATTAGAACCCCATACACTCTGCACTGCCCCTACGAAATCCCCTGTGCGGGCAAAGCCTGCGGGATAAGCTGAAAGGTAGGCCCGAAGCCCTGCCCAAAAGGCAGAATCCCCCACATAGCCCCTTAGCGCATGCAAAGCCACGGCGCCCTTTTGATACGTAGTAGGATACCAGAAAATGCGCTGGACAGAAGTGGTATCCTCTACCCAAATGGTGCGCACGGTGTCACGCCAGCTCCCTTGGAGAGAGAGCTTGTGCCAAATCGGCCAAATCTCTGGATAGAGCGCTTCATACGCAAGCCCCCCTAAATAGGTAGCGAAGGCTTCATTGAGCCAGATATCCTGCCAGCTGCCGCAAGTAACCCAATCCCCAAACCATTGATGCGCCAGCTCATGGGCCCACAGCTCTAAGGTATATCTGCCGAAGAAGGTGATAGTTTGGTGCTCCATGCCGCCTCCCCAGCCTATTTGCACCTGCTGGTAGTCTTCTTCTGCGAAAGGATACGGGCCTATCCGCTCCTCCAACCAGGTAAAGTACGGCAGAAACTGCGCAGAAAGCTGGCGAGCGATAGCGGTGTCTTGGGGATATACGTAGTTGCGCAGCGTGTAGCGCGCAGAGGGGGTTTCTATGGGAAACTCCTGCACTATGTAGTTAGAAGCTGCGAAGGCGATCAGATACACTGCGATGGGGTACCTGTGCTGGAAGTGTCGCCAGCGCCAGCCAAAGGCATCTACCGAATCAGCTACGAGACGGCCGTTAGCCACGCCGAGGAGGGCATCGGGCGTACAAATCGTGATATCCAGTGAATCTACCTTATCGCTTAGGCCGTCTCGGCAGAAAAGCCAATCCGGGGCGCCGTAGGGCTGGGAGAGGGTCCACAGGCACCAGCCAGTAGCATGCGCCCGTACCTCATACGAGCCGAAGCCAGAGGAAGGCGGTTCACCTGCATACACGGCCCGAATCCAAGCCGGCTGACCATTCAAAGCCTGCGAGAAGCGCACATAAACCTTTCGCTGGGCACTATCCCGCCAAAAGGTATCTATCGGCACAGATGCAGTAAGGTTCCGGATAAAAAGAGCGCCTGAAAGGTCCCAGGTTATTTCGGCACCGCTTTGCCCTCGGAAGTGCCACTCTACCTGCGCCTCTAAAAACCGATCAGGCGGTGCCACCCGAAAGGTCAGACGCCCGTAGGTGATATCTACTTGCGCCTTGAGGCCTGCGAGGGCAGAGAGTAGTAGAATTGTGCGCATCAGCCGGAGCCGACCGATAGGGCTCATGAGCCGTTACCGAAGCAAAGTCACCGTACCCGTACGCGTGAAGCGCTGGTCTGTGGGTAAGCGAGCGATGAGCTTATAGGTATAGGCACCCTCTGGACAGGGCTGTCCGTCGCTGCGCCGCCCATCCCAGGGCTTGGTATTATCCCCTGAGAAGACCAGCGTGCCCCAACGGTCATATACCCACACCTCATAAGGCAGAGTCGCGCGGATCTGCCAGACATCGTTGATGCCATCGCCATTAGGGGTAAAGACATTCGGGATGAAGATATCCAGACCGGGCTCAATCACTACGGTACCGCGGGCGGTATCGGGGCATCCCTGCGCGCTAACTGCCACGAGAAGCACGGTATACGTGCCCGGCTGCGGGAAGTCTATCGGACCAGGCTGAGCTTCGGTAGACTGCTGCCCGTTGCCAAAGTCCCACACATAGGAGACAGCGCCTTGCGACTGATTTGTAAAGGTAACGAGCGTATTGGGCTGAGTTTGGGTAACCTGATTGGGCGAGAAAGCGGCCTGCGGGCGACTGTAGACCTGCACCTGCGCGCGAGCTGTATCTCGGCAGCCATCGCTACTCACTGCCACTAGCTCTAAAGCATACGTTCCCGGCGAAGTGTAGGTATGGGTAGGAGCTTGGGGCGTATTCACAGTGTCACGCTGCCCATCTCCCCAGCTGTAAATGTAAAAGACATTTGCGGCCCCGGCCGGATCGGTGGTATTCTCGGGAGTCAGGGTAAAAGGCGGGCAGCCCGCCGATACCGGCAAGGAAACTCCGGCCCTCGGACGACGGCTCACCGTAACCTGGGTCTGCACAGTGGCCGAGCAAACCCGATTATGGCTCCAGGCTGTGAGCGTAACCGTATAGGTGCCCGAACTCACGTACACATGCTGCGGCCCAGCTGCAGTGCTGGTGGTCCCGTCTCCGAAGTCCCACTCCCAGCTATAGCCATCCGTGCCAATGTCGCCGAATTGTAAGGCTTGATTTTCGCAAGCTGCACTCAGGACACCAATTTGGGGCGAAGGCGTGCGATAGACCCGTACATAGTGCAGCTTTTCTACGGGTACCCAGGTCGCGCCGTAACGTGCCTCCAGCCGGGCTGTGTAGAAGCCAGGC
>CALKJV010000044.1 GCA_937995505.1 uncultured Bacteroidia bacterium
AAAGCGTATGCCCTGGGCAAGGGGCAGGTCAGAGCCGTAGTTGATAGTAACGGTTTGGCGGCGCATGTAGGCTTTCCAGGCGTCTGAGCCTGCTTCTCGGCCTCCGCCTGTTTCTTTTTCCCCGCCGAAAGCTCCCCCAATTTCTGCCCCCGAGGGACCTATATTCACATTTGCGATACCGCAATCCGAGCCACGAGCCGAGAGAAACAGCTCCGCTTCCCGCAAGTTATCTGTGAAGATGCTGGAAGAGAGCCCCTGGGGCACTCCATTTTGCAGGGTAATAGCTTCCTCGAGGGTAGTGTACTTGAGCACGTACAGGATAGGTGCGAAGGTCTCCCGCTGGACGACGGGCCAGCTATTTTCTGCGGTTACGATGGCGGGTTTGACATAGCAGCCACTCTTGTAGGCTTCACCGGTGAGGACCTCGCCCCCGAAAAGCACCTTTCCGCCGGCTTTTCGTACCTCTTCCAGGGCCTCCTGCATCATTTGGACTGCCCCCACATCAATCAGCGGCCCAATGAGTGTATCCGGATCCAAGGGGTTACCAATGCGCTGGGAGGCCTGCTCATATACGGCGATTAGCTTCTGCACGAAGGTGTCATAAATAGACTCGTGTAGAATGAGCCGCCGTAAGGTAGTGCAGCGTTGGCCTGTCGTGCCCAGTGCGGCGAAAGCCACGGCGCGCAGCGCCAAGTCCAGGTTGGCCTGTGGGGTAACAATAATAGCATTATTACCGCCGAGCTCTAAAAGGGAACGACCGAGCCGTTTGGCTACTTGCTGGGCTACTGACCGCCCCATCCGGATAGAACCCGTAGCGGATATGAGGGGTATTCTTTCGTCACAAGCCATCCGCTGCCCTATCTCTGCATCTCCGACCACGAGGTTGAAGGCCCCTTCTGGCACATCGGTTTCAGCTAAAACCCCCTTCAGCACAGCGAAGGTAGCGATAGCGGAAAGGGGGGCTTTTTCGCTGGGCTTCCAGATAGTAGTATCTCCACACACAGCGGCGATCACGGCATTCCAGGCCCATACAGCCACTGGAAAGTTGAAGGCCGTAATAATCCCCACCGGCCCCAAGGGATGCCACTGCTCGTACATGCGGTGATTCGGGCGCTCCGAGGCTATGGTTAGCCCATACAGCTGCCGAGAAAGCCCTACCCCAAAATCACACATGTCTATCATCTCTTGCACTTCGCCGAGGGCTTCCTGGTAGGTTTTGCCTATCTCATAGCTAACCAGGCGGGCCAGCGGTTCCTTATAGCGGCGTAGTTGATTCCCGAAAAGGCGTATGACCTCTCCCCGCTTAGGAGCAGGAATGAGGCGCCACTTCAAAAAGGCTTCCTGAGCTTGGCGCACTACCCTCTCATAGGCTTCTGCGCTCACACGCTCCACCGCAGGTAAAGGCTCTCCATCCACCGGAGAAGTATTAGCATGGAGAGTACCCCCAGCGAGGACCTGCTGGCCCGTATAAGCACCAGGATTCTGTGGATGAATATCAAATATGCGTACGATTTCTTCTCGCAGCGAGGCCGCCTCTAGCACTTGCATGAGCACAAAGGTACGGGGAAAAGCCGCATGCGATACTTTAACCGCCTTTGTGCCTAGCGAAGAAGTACGAGTTTTTCTTGGGCGTGGGCCGTTTCTCCAGTAAGGGGATTGCGCACCTCTAAACGATATAGATATACCCCCCTCGCCAACCGATCCCCATAGCTATCTAGGCCGTCCCATACAATCTCCCGCGAGAGGTTAGAGCCAGTCTGGATAGGGGCTGAGAGGGTCTGTACCAAGCGGCCAGAAACCGTATAAATCAGAATGCGGGCTTCCAGGGGCTGCCCTGGCTGATTGTGCTCAAAAAAGAACTGTGTGCGCGTAGTGAAGGGATTAGGATAGTTGAAGAGACGACCTATTTTGAGGCGGCCGCGCTCAGCCACATAAAACTGCGTTTCTGCGCTGCCCTCTTGGCCCGCTAAGTTGTAAACTCGCATCTGTAGCCGATATTCTCCTTCGGGGAGGTTGGAAAATCGGTACTCTACGGTGCCTTCATTAGGATGATCTTTGCGTCCGTGGTAGTAGGTGCTCAAAAAGTGCTCTTGCCCGTTGAGGGTAGCCTTAAGCTCCCGCCCAATCGCAAGGGAGGAGAGATTGATCCCCAAACTATCCCGCACAAAAGCCAGGAGTAACGGATTAGGATCTACCCAAGAGCCATTTACCCAAGCGGTGTCGTTGATGTAGAGGCGTATTGTGGGGGGAGGGAGGTTTGGGGGCAGGGTATCGGGGCAGCAGATTACGAAGCGGGATTCGCTCCCAGCCGCTGTGCGCCCATCCGAGGCCTGTGCCCAAAGCGAAACCCGACCCAACCCCGGCTGCGGAATAATATCCACAGGCAGGTAAAAGGTCTGTTCAAATACCCCACCGCTTACCGAAGCCACCCCGCTAAATAGCAGTACCTCTTGCGCCGCGAAGGTCGTCCGACTGATGAGAGTTTGCAGGGTAAGGGCTTTATCCCAGACGCGTATCGTGACTTCTCCTTCAAAATCAGAGATGAGAGCCCCTGAGCTATCGCGCACTTCGCCCCGCAGGCGCACCGGCCGAAGGGGACGAAGGGTATCTGGAGACGATGCGGAGGGCGGACCACTCCCTATCTCTGTAACTACGGCTTCGTATGTGGGCGTGCCCAGCGGTAGGAGCGGATCTCCCAAAAACGAGTACGAGCGCGTGTTTATCTGCATGCCGCCGCCCCAACTGCGGTTTTTGGTGCCAAACATGAGGTCGCCTAAACGGACTATTCTGCTGGGAGCTACTCGGTCTGATAACTCCCGATAGAAGTTTTGGCTCAAAGCAAAGTTGAGACTCGCAAAGACCTTTCGCGTAGAAGTTAGGAGCCCAATCGCGCCTCTCTCGGGCAGAAATAACACTTCTACGCCTCCACTACGGGTTTGGGGCACGTCCCATTTCCCCCAATCGCAGGTCGCTGTCACGAAAAAGAGGTACCGATGCCGATTCTGAAGCTGGCGTACCACAGAGATCGGGAAAAACTCAAACCCCTGTAAGGTAGTTTCATTGCCGTGGCCGACATAGTGCGCCAGAAAAGCGCCCTGACCGAGTTGCGCGAGGAGCGCTTCCTGCGCTTGAGGGAAAGAAATCCCCGAGGCCCTCGGCTGCGCCGGATACCGGTCAAGGTAAATCTTGACGAGCTCCAAATAAGGTAGTGACGTGGCCACCTGCGTAGCTAGGGCTTCCGCTTGGCTCGTATGCAGGCCTCCATCTTTGTAATCCGAGAAAAAGACCGCTTTTTGTAGCCATGGCCCCCGAGTAGCAGGATTCTGGAGATAATCGGTGAGCTTATCAAGGTAATGCCCCAGGTCAGCTAGGGTATAAGTAGGCAGCCGAGTAACCCCGATATCCAGGAGGTGGGTCTGTACGAGCCGATCTCTGGGGTCATACGCCGTAGCGAGCGTACCTTCTCCCCAAAAACCTTCGTTATCATCTAAGAACCCGAAAAAGTCGTCACTGCCGTACGTGCCTGGCGGATAGAAGCTTTCTCGGCTCTGGTAGGTAGGAAAGATGGTAGGGCCTTTTTCACGGAAGTTATAACTGGCCTGCCCGACGATAAGTAGGTACTTAGGCTGCTCGTCAGGGGTAGCAGCCCGCACATAGAGCATGCGGAGGAAGTTTCGCAGTGCGCAGATGTCAGGCCGCCCTCCAGAAAACTCGTTATAGAGCTGGTCTAGGGTTACGACGGTGCAGGGGCCTGCCTCAGGGTGGAGGTCGCAGAAGCGCTGGGCAAGCCCAGCTTGCTCCGCAGTAGTGGCAATAATGAAAGACAAACCCGAGAGACTGTGTAGATTCTGGTTAGGTACGGTGCCGACGGGCCGAACAGTGTACGCAGCGCTTAGTGCGAAAGCACAGAACCGCCGCAAGGTATCTCCCCGCGCCGCAAAGGTAAAGCCCCCAGCAGAGGAAGCTGTCGACACACTCTCTGGGTGCAGAGCGTCCGTTACATCCCACAGCAGAGGGGTCGTAGCGGCTTGCACGGTGGCGCTCCAGTCTGCCCCAGCAGGCAGGTAAAAGACCCGCTGGCCACCGCTCCACGCCAAACGAAACCAGCCAACTCCCTCCACAAAATCCAAATAGCCTTGGCCTGCACCGTTATAGCTCAGCGTGAGAGTTGGGGAAGCCGGCACGTTGTAGAGCACTCGGGTAAAGTTGCCCCAGCGAGCCTGGAAGTTATCAAAAGGCCCCGGAAGGGCTGCTACGGAAGCGCTACCCAACGCTACCCCACCCCACTGCCCTGCAATCTGTACAGGAGTAGGGCTTGCAGCTGCTAATTGAATCCGCAGGTATAAGCTATCAAAGGCAGGCAGCTCCGAAAAGCTTAGGGAAAGCGTAGGCCTGCTACTATTCATAGATTCGCCGAGCCATACTCGGCCAGATTTGAGGATATTCGTCAGCTCCTGCTCATAAAAGAAGAACCCTATCCCCCGATCCCGGGGCGTAAGCGGCCCAGGAGGAGAGGCTTGCAAAGCCATACGGCTGCCAGGGCCTAAGTCAAAAGTCAAAAAGTAATAGCAGCTATCGGTGTAGGGATTTTTGAGGTGAAAGTAGGGACGCAGCTGCTGATTGGGCAGAGGATACCAGCTATCGGGGCTATCGGCCCAGAAGTAGGCTGCATCGTCGGCATCCCAACGACCATCGGCTTCTCCAGGGAAGTACAAGGGTATTTCTGCCAAATCATCGGGCTGGGGCTCGTCATTCCTTTGGGGTAAGAGGCCGCCTCGCTGCCCATATACCCGCAGAGAACGAGGATCTACTGAGCTAGGATCTATGCCCAGGGCTTCTAGAACATCGGCCCCAATGCGATAAACGCCAGCCTGGGCGGTAGCTACTTTATACCATCGTCCTGAGGCCAGCATGGATTGCGAAGCGAAAGTTTGCCTTTGCCGGCGCAGCTGCGCTTCTTCTCTAAGGGGCTGATACGAGTACGCAGGCGGCTCTGTCCAAATCCGCAAGCGCGCTCCCGAACGGTGAAGCTGCCAGCGATAGCGGTATAGGAGCTGCACCGGGTTTTTCTGCTGGGTGAGCGGCTCTGAAAGCTCCACGGGCTGGGCGGGATACCACTGCTGCCCTTCGCGCCAGGGAATGCGCTCCACCCATAATCGAAAGTCCCCCACACTATCCCGATAAGCCCCTCCCTGCCAAGATAAACCCTCATGCCAGCCCGAAAGCCGCACCAACTCTATCGGTGGCAGCTCCGGTACATAGCCATCTTGTACCCAAGACTGCGCCCATACAATAGCCCAGAGCCCTATCCAGCGAAGCATACGAAAAACCTACGAACCTAACCAGCAAATATATAGCGCTCCGAAATTACACAGCCAGTGTCCCCAGCAGGATTCGAACCTGCGGCCCGCGGATTAAGAATCCGCTGCTCTACCGCTGAGCTATGGGGACTTTACAAAGGTACAGGAATTTTAGGGTAAGTTTGCAGGGTGCTCACGCTGATAGCCTTAGGGGTTTTAGGAGGGATCGCCCTCGCGGGAGGGGCCATGGCTATCACCCTCCGAAACCCTATTTACGCCGTACTCTCCCTCGTAGTAGGTATGCTCGGGATTGCAGGGGTTTACTTTCTCTTAGGGGCAGAATACCTCGGCGCTATCCAGGTCATCGTATATGCTGGGGCTATTTTAGTTACCTTTCTTTTCGTGGTGATGCTAGTGAGTTTAGCGCCAGAGGACATTCCACCGATTCCTAGGGGTATGCCGCTATACATAACTCTCCTCGTGGCTGGGGGCTGGATGGGGGTCCTTGCGTATGCGCTGCGTTCTGTAGTAGACCTTCCGACCCCTGCCCAAGCACAAAATACCGACTCCGACCTCCCCTATCTCTACGGCACCCTACCCCCCGTCAGCAAAACCCTCTTCACGGCGTATGCCTTTCCCTTTGAGCTGCTATCCGTAACGCTCCTCATAGGCCTGATTGGAGCCTCTCTCCTTGTACAAAAACGCCCTACCTATGAAAGCTGAACTTCTCTACGCCTTCTTGACCTTATCGGCCGGGCTTTTTAGCCTCGGACTGCTAGGACTCCTGCTACGACGCAACCTCCTCTTAGCTTTTCTCGCCATTGAGCTGCTCCTCAATGCCGCTAACCTCAACTTTCTTGCCTTCTCCCGCTACCATAATGAGCCTACCGGCGCCGTATTTGTGCTCTTCGGCATCTGCCTGGCCGCCGTAGAAGCTGTAATCGGCCTGGGCCTCGTGGTACGAGTATTCCGCGTGCAAGAAGACTTAGGCTTCGCAAAACTCTCTAAACTCCAATGGTAGCCGAGCTTTTGCCCCTGACGATTGCCCTGCCGCTCTTAGGGGCGCTAACAATTGGCTTAGGGCCCCTCTGGGTGCCTGCTTTGCGTAGCCAAAGCACCTTTTTGGGCGGTTTAGCTACTACCTTAGTAGCAGTACCCTTCCTGATATTCCTTCTCGCCTTTGTCCAGTACGAAAAGCCCTTCTATTTCGCCTTCAGCTGGAACTGGATAGCTCTAGATGCTGTAACAATCCCCTTGCGCTTCCAACTGGATGCCCTCAGCCTGTGGATGGCGCTCATCGTTACCGGTATTGGCGCACTGATCCACCTCTACTCTATCGGTTATATGGCCGAAGAGGCAGGCGCTTGGCGCTACTTCGCTTTCCTCAATCTATTTATCTTCTCCATGCTGGTACTGGTGCTGGCTGACTCGCTTCCTCTGCTCTTCCTGGGCTGGGAAGGCGTTGGCGCCTGCTCGTACTTCCTCATAGGCTTCTGGTTTACTGAAACCGAAAACGCAAAAGCCGCTCAAAAAGCCTTTATCATCAATAGAATCGGTGATATCGGGCTCTTAGCGGGGATGATCTGGCTTTACACCGAAACCCGAACCTTTGACTTAGACCGGCTCCGGGAGTTTACTTACGCAGGCGATATCGCCGGAGGGGTTTCCTTACTCTTGTTTTTCGCTGCTACGGGCAAATCTGCACAGATCCCTCTCTACACTTGGCTACCGGATGCGATGGCAGGTCCCACACCTGTCTCAGCGCTTATTCACGCAGCTACGATGGTAACCGCTGGCGTGTACCTTTTAGCCCGAATGGACTTCCTCCTAAACGCCGCGCCCGAAACCCTCTCCCTCATCGCCGCTATCGCAGCAGCCACCGCCCTCCTCGCCGCCCTCATCGCCATAGCCCAAAACGACATCAAAAAAGTCCTTGCTTACTCTACGGTATCGCAATTAGGCTTCATGTTTGCGGCCATCGGAACCGGGGCCTACGCAGTAGCCATTTTTCATGTTTTTACGCATGCCTTCTTCAAGGCGCTGCTCTTTTTAGGCAGCGGGAGCGTAATTCATGCCACAGGCACGCAAGACATCCGACAGATGGGGGGACTGCGTAAAAAAATGCCTATCACCGGACTCACCTTCTGGATAGGTACGCTGGCTATCGCTGGAATCCCTCCCTTGGCCGGGTTTTTCTCTAAGGATGAGATTCTGGCAGCGGCTTATGCGCGAGCAGCTGACGGACAAACGCTGTATTATCTTTTTTGGGGGGTCTTGCTAGCCGTAGCCTTTTTGACGGCTTTCTATATGGGGCGGCTGACATGGCTCACCTTTGAGGGCAGTTATCGGGGGGACGCCACGCCCCACGAAAGTCCGCCTGTGATGACCCTCCCTCTCATCGTACTGGGAATTGGCTCTGTAACCGCAGGGTTAGTAGGCTTACCTCCGCTTTTAGGCACTTCTTGGCTGCGGGAAAAATGGCTATCCCAAGCCCTCCGAGAAGCTCCTCTGCCTGAGCTAAGCCATTCCACCGAGCTCTTCCTCCTGGCCCTCTCGGTGATTATCGGCGCAGTAGGCCTCTTAAGCGCATGGGCTCTCTACCGCCATGGCTTAGCAGCGGAGAAGCGCCTCCAGACACAGCTCAAAGCCTTCTATACCCTCCTTGCAGACCAGATGCGCGTAGACTCCCTTTACGAAAAGCTCTTCGTGCAGCCGTATTATGT
>CALKJV010000045.1 GCA_937995505.1 uncultured Bacteroidia bacterium
GGAAGCTTTTGAGCGGCTCGGCATAGAAGCAGAAGAAGCCCACCTCGCCTGGGTTCCTAACTCTTACGTGCAGCTCAGCTGGGAGGAGGCCCAAAAAGCCCTACGCCTTATTGAGCAGCTGGAGGAACACGATGATGTGCAGAAGGTCTTTCACAACCTGGAGATGACCGAAGAGATAGCAGCCCGTTACGCAGAAGCGACATGAGTGGCATAGAGGAACGGGCTCGCGATAAGCTCGCACGCAAACGGCAAGAAGCGCTTCAAGGGGGTGGGACTGACAAGGTCGCCGCTCAGCACGCCAAAGGCAAACTCACCGCCCGAGAGCGGCTGGAGGTGCTACTGGATAAAGGCAGCTTTGAGGAAATTGGAGCGTTCGTTACCCACCGCAGCCGAGAATTTGGCTTAGAAAAGCAACGCATCCCTGGCGATGGCGTCGTAACTGGCCGAGGCACCATTGACGGGCGCCCCGTATTCGTCTTTAGCCAAGATTTTACTGTATTTGGCGGCTCGCTCTCCGAGATGCATGCCCAAAAGATCGTTCGCTTGCAAGATTTGGCCTTAGAAAATGGCGTACCCCTGATTGGGCTCAATGACTCTGGCGGCGCCCGCATCCAAGAGGGTGTACTTTCTCTCGCAGGGTACGCAGATATCTTCTACCGCAATGTCTTAGCCTCTGGGATTATCCCTCAGATTTCTGTGATCTTAGGGCCCTGTGCCGGAGGGGCCGTGTATAGCCCAGCCATGACCGATTTTATTCTCATGGCGGAGGGGACGTCTTACATGTTTGTGACAGGCCCGAATGTGGTAAAGACCGTTACCCATGAAGAGGTATCTTTTGAAGACCTGGGCGGGGCCCGAGTGCATGCAGAGAAAAGCGGCGTAGCCCACCTTACCGCCCCTAATGAAGTAGATACCCTCCTCCTGACTCGGCGGCTCTTTTCCTACCTGCCGCTCAACTTCCGAGAAAAGCCTCCGAAGCGCCCTTCCCCTACGCCCACTGACACGCTGGTCCCCCAGCTGATGCATGTCGCGCCTGAAAACCCCGCTCAGCACTACGATGTAAAGGAAGTCATACGAGCCTTGGTGGATCCGCTCAGCTTTTTAGAGATTCAACCCGACTTCGCGCCGAATATCGTGATAGGCTTTGCCCGCTTAGGGGGGTATGTGGTAGGTATTGTGGCCAATCAGCCCCTTGTATTGGCGGGCGTATTAGATATCGCTGCTTCGCAGAAGGCAGCTCGTTTCGTGCGGTTTTGCGATGCCTTTCAGATACCGCTTATTGTGCTAGAAGATGTGCCGGGATTTCTGCCGGGTACCAATCAGGAATGGGGAGGCATCATCAAAGAGGGAGCTAAGCTTTTGTATGCATTCTCGGAAGCGACGGTGCCGCGGCTTACGGTGATTTTGCGTAAGGCGTACGGCGGCGCCTACGATGTAATGAACTCTCGGCATATTGGGGCAGATTATGTTTTCGCTTGGCCTACTGCCGAGATTGCCGTAATGGGGCCGCAAGGGGCAGCGGAGATTATCTTCAAGCGGGAAATTGCGGCGGCACCCGACCCCGTCCAAGCCCTCGCCGAAAAGACGCAAGAATATCGCCGCATTTTCGCTAACCCCTATAGAGCGGCTGACCGCGGCTTTGTGGATGCCGTAATCTACCCAGAAGAGACGCGGCGGGTGCTTTTTGCTGCGCTAGACAGCCTTCAGTCCAAGCACAAAACCCGCCCCCCTCGCAAGCACGGAAACATTCCCTTATGAAAGGCCTATATCAAACTCAGTACACTTTCCCGCGCCAGACCGACCTGCGCCGAGGAAAGGTGCGCGATATCTACGAGATTGACCACGAACTCCTCGTGCTCATCACGACCGACCGCATCTCCGCTTATGATGTGGTGCTTCCGGAGACTATCCCCTACAAAGGGCAAGTGCTCACGGGAATATCGGATCACATGTTTCAGACTTTTTCTGGGGAGGTGCCCTCGGCTTGGATAAGCACCCCCGATCCCAATGTGCTGCTTATGCGGCGAGCGCGCATCTATCCGGTAGAGGTAATCGTGCGGCGCTGTCTCGTGGGCTATGTTTGGCGGCTATATCGTACCGGAGGGCGGCTCATCAGCGGGGTGCGACTCCCTGAAGGGCTCATTGAAAACGACCTTCTCCCGGAGCCTATCATCACCCCTACTACCAAGTCCGTAATCGGCCATGATGTGGAGATTAGTGAGAAGGAGATTGTAGAATCAGGCTTGGTACCCCCAGCCCACTGGGAAACAATCCGATCGTATGCCTTGCATATCTTTCAGCGGGGCATAGAACTGGCAGAGCGGGGCGGAATGCTCTTATGTGATGCGAAGTTTGAGTTTGGCGAGATAGAAGGCCAGATTGTACTCGCCGACGAAGTGCTAACTCCTGATAGCGCTCGGTACCTCAAGCTGGAGGGCTACTACGAGCGGCAGAAGCGCCAAGACCCGCAAATCCACATGACAAAAGAGTACGTGCGGGAGTGGCTCATGCGGCAGGGCTTCCAAGGCCAGCCCAATGCTACACCGCCGCCCTTAGATGTAGAGGTCATCCGAGAGGCCCGCGACCGGTATGTAGATGTTTATCAGCGTCTTACTGGCAACGCCTTCCAGCCGAGAGACTACCGCACGATTGAGGAGGAGATCTACGGTCGGGTCGTGGCTGCCTTAGAGCAAGTATAAGGTATGCGGTGGGTAGGGTTACTGAGTTGGGGGCTACTGAGTGGGGTTTTTGGGCAACTGTCTATCACGACGGGGGTGCTGGGGCGGGATGAGCGCTTTCAGCTTCAGAAGCTGCCCCCTGCCCAGCTGGATTCCCTTCGGGCGGCGGCTCGGGCAGGGAACACCGATGCCCAAATGGCGCTCGTGGAATACTATCAGCTGGTAGAGCTCAAG
>CALKJV010000046.1 GCA_937995505.1 uncultured Bacteroidia bacterium
CAAACCAGCTTCGCAGCGTCTCAGCTCGGCAGTTTTTACAAGAGTATTTCTCGCCAGCGGAGCCGCTGCTTTCGGCTTTTGCCTCACCAGGGGAGAGTCAGCCTTACCAAGGTACCCTCCGAACGCCTCAGGGCACTCGCATCATCCAAGGCCTCTGGATGGTGATGCCCGCTACAGAAAATGTGCCCGCTTGCTGCCTCTTGATCTTTCAAGATGTTACGGAAACGGAAGACCTGCGCAATCAAATGCTCCAGTATGCCGAAGAGCTCCAGCAGCAGATGGAAGCTGCGGAAGAGCTAGCCCGAGAGCGGCAAGCCGCCTTAGAGAAGCTCCAGCGGCAGGCCGAACGCATACGGCTCCTGGCCACCGCCGCTGCCTACAGTAACACGATGAAGTTCATCTTAGACAAAGAGGGGCGAGTAGTCTGGGTGAATCCCCTCTTTGAGCGAGCTACGGGCTGGACTCTCGCAGAGCTGGAAGGGAAGCCTGTGGGAGAGATAGGCGGTAGCTTCGCCCACCTTCTGCGCAGTCCAGACGATACCCCGAGACCCGAGACGCTGGTAACAAGTCACTTCGCTCGGGCGCCGTTCACCGAGGAAATTTACGCTTATGATCGGCGGGGTGGAGGCGGCTGGTTTTTGCTTACCCTGGCGCCTATCAAAGATGAGCTTGGCTACACCACCCACCATATCGGCGCCATGATCAATATCACGGGCCGCAAAGAGCGCGAAGCCAGACTAGAAGAGTACTACACAGAGATCTCCGACTCTCTGCGCTATGCGACTCGGATACAGCAGCGCTTCGTGGTGGATGCGGCGCTCCTCAAGCCGTACTTCCGGGATGCGGCTGTGTGGTATGCGCCGCAGATAGGGATAGGAGGGGACTTTCTGCAAGCGCAGCCTGTGCAGGACGGAGCGGCAGTGGTGCTAGCGCTCGGCGATTGTACAGGCCATGGCGTGCCCGCCTCTCTCCTAAGTGTGTATGCTGCGACCCTCGTACGAGGTTCCTTGGACCGCTATGGCGAAAACTTAGAAGCCCTCTACCAATCTCTGCTTACCGATGTACAGGAGGTTTTTGGTGGCGGGGAAAAGCCCCTCTCGGATGGCTTTGAGATAGCCCTTCTATACTACCAACCCACTACCCGTAAGGCAGCCTACATTGGGGCGGGTAGGCCCCTATGGGTGCTGCGTGGAGGCGAGATCTATGTGCTCACTGGCGGCAAGGGTGATATCAGTGCTACTGGCTCGGAAGCTCCCCGACGCGGCCAGGCTTCCCTCCAGCGCTTGACGCTAGAGCCTGGGGATAGGATTTACCTCTTTTCGGACGGGGTGCCGGATCAGCTAAATCCTGAGACTAAGCGCTTCAGTACTACTCGGCTCAAAGAGTTTCTCAAGGTCAATAGCTACCTTCCTGTCTCTGAGCAGCTGCTTATGCTTCAGCAGGTTTTGCGCCAGTGGGCCGCTGACAGCCCACAGACCGATGATATCCTCATTCTCGCCGCAGAGATAGGGTAGCCTTTATCGCTCCCAGCCAAACCCTCACCCTAAGCTGCTGCGCGCAGGGCTATCCTGAGGTATTTTTCGTGTGAGCGCAGCGCTAGGCTCGTGAGGGTAGGGATGAGCATAGAGTATGCCCTTCGCTGCAACCTATGGCGCTGAGGGGACGTATATGTAGTGTTATGAGAAAGATAGCCCTCGTCCTGGTCCCCCTCCTGGGGGTAGCGCTGGCGAAAGCCGAAGCGCCCGCAGAAAAGGTAGCCGCCGAAATGACCGCCCAAGTCCTCCTCGGTCCGGGCGGACCCGGCAAAAACTACCGATCTCAGATGGCCCGGTCTTACTTCGGTAGCGGCGGCAAATGTCGCAGCTGGAAGCGCTTCTGCGGCCGATAAGCTCAGAAGCCTAGCCGCTTCTTAGGGGGCGAAGGCCCCCTTTATTTTTTTGGAAGGGCTCCTAGTCATACCCAGGGACAGGAAGAGAAAGTACCCCTTGAGAAGCGTACCTTTGTCAGGTGCGGTGGATAGCAGGCGTTTTAGGAATAGGCCTTCTTTTGGCACAGGTAGACCCACGGGCAGATGGGCTCGTGCGTCGCTCCCGCAAAAAGCTCAAGGCCATGGAGTACATGACCGTGCAGTTTTCTTACACCTTAGAAAATCGCGCCGACACTACCCAGAAGCGCATTAGCCGGACGGGTACGCTTCGCTACCACCAACCGAAAAACCGCTTCGCTGTGGACCTCGGCGATATAGCCGTGCTCTCCGACGGCAAAACCGTCTGGCAGTTCCTCAAAAAAGAAAACGAAGTCAATGTCTCCACTTACGACCCCAAAGAGGGCTTTAGCTTAGAGCGGGTCTTTCGCATCTACGACCAGGATATGAAGGTGCGCTTAGACAAAACCGAAACCTACAAAGGGCGTACCTTACATAAAGTCTCGCTCTTTCCCATCAGCGATTTGCCGGAGTACTCTCGGGTAGAGGTATGGATTGACGGGCAGACAGAGCTGCCCCAGCGCATGCGCATCTCTAACCGCGATGGCACCGTCGTAGAGTACGAGCTAAAAAACTACAACACCCAGCCTATTCCGGACTCGGTATTTGTCTTTGATGCGAAGCAGCATCCGGGGGTGCAGGTGATAGACCTGCGATGAAGCTAGAAGGCATAGTTCAGAAGCGCAGAAGCCTCTTGTGTGTGGCGCTGGACCCAGCAGAGGCCTCCAGCCCAGCAGAAGCCGAAAACCAGCTCCTTTCCCTCATCAAAGCCACTGCTCCTTACGCCGTGGCGTACAAGCTCAATGCGGCGTTTTATGAGCGATTGGGGGCAGAAGGATGGGCTCTCTTAGAACGGATACGGGCGGCCCTTCCCGCTGAGACCTTCGCCATAGCCGATGCGAAGCGCGGCGATATTGCCTACACCAACCGATTTTATGCAGAGGCTTTTTTTGGGCGGTTGGGTTTTGATGCTGTAACGGTAAGCCCCTATTTAGGGTGGAGGGCTTTGGAGCCTTTTCTAAGCTGGACTGGTAAGGGGGTTTTTGTGCTTTTGCGTACGACGGAAGCTCCTCCTTGGCAAGCCGCGGTATGGAAGGCTATCGTTGAAGAGCGTCCCAGCTCCTCTGCTGCGCAGATCGGGTGGGTCTGGGGGGCCTTGCAGCTGGAGGGCCTGGTGGAGTTTCGGGAGGCGTGCCCTTCCGATTGGCTTCTGGTGCCTGGGCTCGGGGCACAAGGGGGGGAGCTTCTGGAGGGGCAGCCGCTCTTTCCAGCGCTTGCTGTCGTAGGAAGGGCCCTCTCGCAGGCCAAAGACCCCGCCTCCAGCGCCGCTCAATGGGCTCAGAAAACCCGCCCCTTCCTGCCGTCCTGAAAATTGGCCTGCCGCTTTGGTGGGGCTCTGCTTAAATCCCGTCTACTCCAAAAAGCTTGTATCTTTGCCCGCCATGGCAGTAAAATTGCGATTGCGGCGCGATGGGCGCACACACTACGCGTTTTTTCACTTAGTGGCGGCCGACTCGCGTGCCCCACGAGATGGGCGATTTATTGAGAAGCTGGGGTATTACAACCCTAATAGAAACCCCGCAGAGATTCGCTTTGACCATGAGCGGGTGCTGTACTGGCTTCAGCAAGGGGCGCAGCCTACAGAGACGGTGCACTCGCTTTTGTCGCGAGAGGGCATCCTCCTCAAGCTCCACCTCTGGCGTAAAGGCAAGAGCCCTGAGGAGATAGAGGCAGCGTATCAAGCGTGGAAAGCCCAGAAAGAAGCCAAAGCCGCAGCGAAGCGGTAGAAGCCTTACCGCTGTCGGAGCTTTTTTTGTGGGGGCAAGTTCGGCGGGTACATGGCCTGCGAGGCCATCTCTTAGTAGAAAGCTTTGCTGAGGAGCCTACCCGCTACGAGCTAAAGCGCTTCTGGGTAGCTTGGCCCTACGAGGATCGGGCTGTGCCGTATCCTGTGGCTTCCCTTGTGCCATACTCCGGCGCCAAAGCCCCTCGCTACTGGCGGCTACGCTTCCGAGAGACTACGGATCGGACTGCCGCAGAGCGGTTTTTGCGGGCAGAGTTATATTTACCTCGTGCTTTCTTGCCCCCGCTGCCCGAAGGGCAATTTTATTACATTGAAGCGCTTGGAGCCCAAGTCATAGACCAACTTGGCGTACCTCGCGGGGTACTCCACGCTATTCAGCCCGGCGGAGCTTACGATTTTTTCCTAGTAGAAGCCGAAGGGGGCAAACTCTTTTGGGTACCCGAGCCTTTTGTGCGCGGGTTAGACCGTAGTACAAGCCCTCCGATCCTTCGT
>CALKJV010000047.1 GCA_937995505.1 uncultured Bacteroidia bacterium
ATGGTTACCTATCCTTCTACCCACGGGGTGTATGAGCGGGCCATTCGGCAGCTGTGCGAGAAGGTACACGCCGTCGGCGGGCAGGTTTACATGGACGGAGCTAATCTCAACGCCCAAGTCGGCCTCACTAGCCCGGCTCGCATTGGGGCAGATGTGTGCCATCTGAATTTGCACAAGACTTTTGCTATACCTCACGGCGGGGGCGGCCCAGGAATGGGGCCTATTGGGGTAGCAGCACACTTAGTGCCGTACCTACCTACGCATCCTGTCATACCCACGGGCGGCGCTGAGGGAATTGGGCCTGTAGCCGCGGCGCCTTTCGGGAGCGCTCTGATCCTGTGGATATCGTATGCTTACATTCGTCTCATGGGCCCCGAAGGCCTCCGCTACGCCAGCCAAGTCGCCCTCCTGAATGCCAATTACCTCAAAGCCCGCCTCGCCCAAGCCTATCCCGTGCTCTACACGGACGAAAGCGGATTCGTGGCCCACGAGTTTATCTTAGACCTGCGCAGCTTCAAGACAAAGCTCGGCATTGAGGTGGATGACATAGCCAAGCGGCTCATGGACTTTGGGTTTCATGCGCCTACGGTGTCGTTTCCAGTGCCGGGTACACTGATGATAGAGCCCACCGAAAGTGAAGACTTAGGGGAGCTGGAGCGCTTCGTGGAGGCTTTATTGCATATCCGAGAAGAGATAGCGCAAGTAGAGCGAGGGGAAATCCCCTTAGTGGAAAGCCCTTTGCGGCGAGCCCCTCACACCCAACGAGCCATAGCCGCTGAGAAATGGGATAGACCTTATACGCGCGAGCAGGGGGCTTTTCCTGCGGCATGGGTTTGGGAACGCAAAGTCTGGCCTGCCGTGGCACGTGTAGATCATGCTTATGGCGACCGCAATCTAGTCTGCGTGTGCCCCCCTACTGAGGCTTACGCTGAGAGAGCTTCGGTGTAGTCGGCTAAGACGGCTACCGCTCTCTCCAGCTCAGAAGGCTCACTGGAGAGGGCGGGGAGGATATACGCCACGTGGCCCAAGGGGCGTACGAAAAGCCCTTTCTCTAAGGCGAAAGCTTTGAGGGCATGTCGGTGCCCTGCGAAGTAGCCTTTTTCAGGGGTGGGCAATTCGGTGGCCCAGACCAGCCCCAGATGGCGAGTCGGTAGGTCAGGGAAGCGGCTTTTCCATTGCGCAGCCAGGCGGCCTTGTGTCTGTACAAGCTGGGCTAAGCGTTCTTGGGTCTCGGGCTGGGACCAAAGCTCTAAGCTAGCCAAAGCCGCTGCACAAGCAAGGGGATTGCCTGTGTAGGAATGACCGTGATAGAGGGCCTTGTGGGGTTCTGGGCTCCGAAAAGCCTCAAATAGTCTCTCATGGACGAGAGTAAGCCCAAGCGGAAGAAATCCTCCGGTTAGCCCCTTAGAGAGGCATAGGATATCGGGTTTTTCGTTGCACAGGTCTGTGGCGAAGAGGGCCCCCGTGCGTCCAAATCCCGTAAAGACCTCATCGGCGATGACAATTCCTCCTGCGGCTCGCACGGCCTGAGCAATCCGATCCCAATAAGCCGAGCTATAAGTGCGCATGCCTGCGACGCCTTGGAGGAGCGGCTCTCCTATGAAGGCAGCAATCTCCCCACTTTGGCGAATCTCCCGCAGCCGATCCTCTAAGAGGCTTTCGTTTTTAGGGCAGGGAAAGGGCAACCATTCCACCTCAAAGAGCCATTCCCTAAAAGGATCCGTAAAAGCACTGCGGGCAGAGACACTCATTGCTCCAAAAGTGTCTCCATGGTATGCGCCCTCTAAGGCAAGGATTCGGGTGCGCTTCTCGCCCCGATTGTAGAAGTATTGGAGGGCGATTTTTAGGGCTACTTCTACGGCGGTGGAGCCATCGTCTGTAAAGAAGGCCCACGCTAAGCCCGTGCGATGGGTGAGCTGCTCGGTAAGCGCTTCGGCAGCGGGGTGCGTAAAGTCTGCAAAAAGGACTTGGTCTAAGGTGTGGGCTTGGCGGGCTATCGCTGAGGCAATGTGGGGGTGGCAGTGCCCGTGCACCGTAACCCACCAAGCACAAGTCCCATCCCAGATGGCTCGCCCTTCTGCGGTGTAGAGGTAGGAGCCCTGTGCCCGCACCACTCTAAGCGGCAGAGGGGCTCCTTCGTAATGGCTGGTGTAAGGTCGCCAAATCGGCATCTCCGAAAAGTAGGGTAAAAATTGTTTTTTGGAGGCGTGTCAAGAGTAGCTGTTTGGCTGCTGAATGACCTGCGGCTGCACGATCACCCAGCTTTGCAGGCGGCTCTGCGGGAGCGCCCGACGGAGGTAACCTTTGTCTATGTGTGGGGGCCGCCGACGGTAGAGTGGGGAATCTTCTCCTTTCCGCCTTCTTGGGAGGAGGAGCGGCCCAGAGCTAGTGTATGGCGTCAGCGGTTTCTCTTAGAGGCGCTTCTGGACTTGGCGAAGCGAGTCCGATTAGAGCTCCTTTTTGGAGAACCCCATCAAGTCTTGCCTGCTTGGGCAGCCCAGAGGGGCATCTTGGCCCTATATGCCCACCGAGAGTGGGCCCCCGAGGAGCAAGCTTATCAACAAGCCGTGGCCGAGGCCCTGCATCGCCAAGGCCATCGCCTGCACCTCTTAGAAGGGAATAGCCTCTTTGAGCAAGCCCAGCTCCCTTTTCCTATTGAGGGGCTTCCTTTGCTTTTTACGCGGTTTCGGCAGCTGGTGGAACGCACCACTACGGTAAAGCCTCCCCTTCCCACGCCGACCGCTCTCCCCTCCGAGCCTGACCCCCAGGTACAAGAAAAATTGCGCCAGCGCTTAGCTGGGCTACCTTCTTTGCACCCCCAGAGCTTTCCTTTTGTAGGCGGGGAAACTGCGGGGCAAGCGTGGGTGCGCACGTACTTTCAAGACGCCGTTTTTACCTACAAGCAGACCCGTAATGCCTTGCAGGGGCGCACTTTTAGTAGTCACTTTTCTCCGTGGCTTGCGGCGGGGTGTCTCTCTCCACGGTGGGTGTATGCAGAGCTTCGCGCAGCTGAAAAGGCCCGAGGCGCTAACGAGTCTACCTACTGGCTGTTTTTTGAGCTGCTTTGGCGGGAATACTTTCGTTGGCTGGTAGCTCGGTGGGGAGCTAAGGTTTTTTCGCTGGGCGGTATCCAAGGGCTACGCCTTCCCTGGCGGCGAGAGAAAGGGCTCTTCTCGGCTTGGATAGCCGGCCAAACGGGCTACCCCATCGTAGATGCAGCCATGCGGGAGCTGGCTGCTACGGGCTGGACCTCTAACCGCGCCCGCCAGATCGTAGCCAGCTTCCTTACGAAAAACCTCTTCTTAGACTGGCGCTGGGGAGCCGCTTACTTTGAGACCCAGCTCAATGACTACGATGTCTACAGCAACTGGGGCAATTGGCTTTATCAAGCCGGTGTGGGCACAGATGGGCGGGGGTTTCGGTGGTTTGACCCCGTCCGACAAGCGAAGCTGTACGACCCCGAGGGAAGCTTCATCCGCCAGTGGGTGCCGGAACTGCGTAGCTGTGCCGTGCCTCGGGTGTATTCTCCAGAGCCGAGTATTCGCCCTTCTCTTAGGTACCCACAGCCGGTGGTAGATTGGCAGCGCAGCTTAGCGTATGCCAAAGACACTTACTGGCGCGCCGTCAAAGGCTCCCCAAAAGGAAATCAGCTCCTCAAGCTCTTTCAAGACGACGAGCCATGAT
>CALKJV010000048.1 GCA_937995505.1 uncultured Bacteroidia bacterium
GGATAGCGCTTCTCGATGGGCTTTGTAAGCAGGATAAATCGTACGGCTCCAAAAAGCCTGAAGGTACTCTAAGTGAGACTCGCTGCGCCCGAGCCAGACAAGGAGCATTTCCGCGAGCGAGTATGTGGAGAATATACGCGCAATAGTGGGCTGCTGAAGCGTATAGAGCCCGTCATACGGCTGAGCGTCGCCCCAGCTCTCTAAATAGTGGCTTTCGGCGAGGACATATTGACAGGCTTGGGCGGTCTCATGGGCGTGCGTATGAATAGCCGCAGTGATAGGGATGACCTTTAGAGCTTTTGCGATCCTTTCAGAATCGGGGTAGTCATAGAGGGGATTGACTTGGTGAAATAGCACAGCCCCTACCTGTCCGGCCTCCACCGCTTGGAGGAAAGCTTCAAAGTCTGACTCCTTGGCTGCCCTGAGCCTACACCCAGGATCTATGTAGAGCGTATTGCCGTAGGCCTCTAAGAGGAGGTTGATGCCGGCGACTATGGCCTGTAATGCAGGGGTATGAGAGCGAGAAACCACCAGAGCCTTCCCGCGAGAGGCCCACAGCTGCTGGGCAGCATAAGCTATATCACCGGCGGGCGTATCCCAGCGCTCTCCATTGAGGGGCGGCTGGCCTGCCAGCTCCGCTATACGGTTATACAGGCTCACCATCGCCCGACGAGCCTCCTCCGAAGAAATCGCTACCCGCCGGTCGGCACTCAGGCCCGTAATGGTCGGTACCGACTCAAACTGTATGTGTAGCGACATGTCGGTACGACCATTGTATAGTTGTCTACTTTTAGACCACTGGCGAGAAAAAGTAGTGGGATCTATCCATGTGCCCAAGAAGTCTGCGTTGAAGCTCACAATGACCTGTGCCTTATCAAATCGGTAGGTAGGCAAGACCCGCCGACCGAAGATACCCTCATGTGCCGATAGCAAGGCATCATACGAGTCAGGTTCATAGGCGATGTGCCGAGCATTTTTGAAGGCCTTAGTCCACTCATCAATGAGGGCTTGCAGGCTGGGGCTAATGACAGGCGGCGTGATAAGGTAAACTGCTTTGCCAGCAGCATCTTGGGCTTTCAGCTGCTCCATGAGGGGCATGCCCAGCGCACTCCAATCAGACGACTGGCCTTTGATGAGAGGCTTCTGCAAGCGAGTATGGTCGTACAGAGGAAGCACGGAGGCTTGCCCGCGGGCGTGGGTGCCTCCTTCCGTGGGAGCGTAAGAGGGATTGCCCTCTATCTTGATGGGGCGGCCATCCCGTACCTTCACGAGCACCGACTGAAATAGCTCCCCATCAAAGTAAGTGGAGGCGTAGTAATTTGGTACGCTTGGGAGCTGCTCCGCCGGTTTTTTGACATACGGCAGGGCGTATTTTACAGGGCTCTTCTCACAAGCAGCGAGTACAGCGGCACTTAGCGTGATACCGCACAGCTTGAGGAAGTCCCGACGATTGGTGGAGAGCCCCTCTTCAAAAAGGGCTTCGGTGGGTATGTCTCGCTCAAATTCGCGCATAAGCTCTCAATAGTGGCATTTGGAACACTCTAAGCCGCCAAGCTGCTCAACTGTCACCTCCTTTTCTTTGAGGGCTTCGTGCAGTTTAGCGTAGTAGGGGTTAGCGGTCAGGTCTACTTTCGTTTGCCGATGGCAATTGATACACCAACCCATGCTTAGGTCACTGTACTGATACACCTCTTCCATCTCTTCAATCGGACCATGGCAGGTTTGACAAGCCACACCGCCGACTTTTACGTGCTGGGCGTGATTGAAGTATACCAGGTCAGGAAGGTTGTGGATGCGGACCCACTCGATGGGCTTGCCACTCTCATACGAAGCCAGAATTTTACCAATTTCTTTTGTGCCGTAGCGCGAGCCTTCCTGAATGTAATTGTGGCAGTTCATGCAGATGTTTGTAGAGGGGATCGTTGCGGATTTACCTTTCTCAACCCCGATGTGACAATATTGGCAGGCAATTTTATACTGACCTGCATGAAGTTTATGAGAGAAAGCGATTGGCTGGACTGGCTGATAACCTTGATGGAGACCGACGGAGCGAGCTTTCACGGTCGTAGCGCTAACCCACCACAAAAAGCCCACGAGCACTACCAAGGCGACAAAACGCTTAGAAGAAATTATGGGCTGTACGCGAGCCCAAAGGGAAGGGGCTGCCGCTCCCTCGGATGTTTCCGTTTGAGGAGCGAGGAAACGGATGAGCACCAGCACAGCTACCAGGAGCGCAATAGCTATGGCACCTAGTGCAAAAACTAAAACCCAGAGTACAGGGCTAATGTCCCCTCCGCTACCCCCTACTCCCGGGGCCGCAGCCGCCCCAGTGGCAGCCGTAGCTGCCGGCTGTGCCGAAGCCAGAGCCTGCGTCTCATCCTTGATATAGCCCAGGATGCTCTTGATCTCGTCAACCGATAGCCCCGTGAAGGCCGTCATCACAGATTTATTGTACTCCTCATACAGTTTTTTGGCGTAGCCGCTGTACTTGAAGTTTCCATTGATATAGGCCTGAGAGTTCTGGATGAACTTGACCATCTCTTCCTCATTATTTTCCCAGCGCTCATGTACGCCTTTGAGGGCGGGGCCGACGACCCGCTTTCCTACCGCATGACAGGAGGCGCAGTTAGCTTGGAAGAGCGCCTTCCCATCTTGGGCCCAGAGGAGAGCCCAGCTGCTTAGCCACAGGATTGCCGTGCGCATAGTAGGTTTCATTTGCATATGAAAACGAAAGCAAAGGTAGGGAAGTTCCGAGAAAAGCAAGTCATGGCCGCGTAGCGAGTCGGGCCTTGAGGGAGTCCACTTCTTTCTGCAGCTGGATGACATACAGGGTGAGCTCTTCTATTTTTTCTAAGAGCTGGGCTTGAGTTTGCACGAGGGGTATGCCTCGCTGCTTTATCTCTTCTGAGGAGGGGAGGCCTGGCAAGTGTCTGTGGGCTTGCACATACGCTTCCAGCTCTCTCAGCGGCCGTAGCCTATACTCCGGCGTAAAGACATAATCCGGCCAACGTACCGGCTGTCCAGAAGCTGTGATCTCTTTTACCGTCAGAGGGCCGTAAAAGGTAAAAGGAAAGAACATTTCCCCTTTACCATCACCCATTATGCGAAAGGCATCCATAGAGTTTCCCGCAGAGTCTGAGCCACTTACAGAAAAGGCTTTAGTTTCAGCTCGGTAGGGCCCCTCCACCGCCACAGATAACCCATATCCCCAGGGACCAGTGGGATACTGCTGCACACCAAGCCCAGAAACCTGTATACGAGCATCATCAACCACAGGCTGTAAGCGGTTTGCGCTGCTGTCGTAGCTCCAATTGTCGGAGCAGCAGCCTGTGAGTACCCCCGCGACTATCCACAGGCCCGTAAGCTTACCTCTTACCATCGCAGCAAAAGTAGGCAAACTTCTCACTCCGATACCTTTGCGGTCATGAGCGCTTGGCTCTGGGTGTGGCTGCAAGTGTGGGGCGTGCCGACCGCCGCCCAGGAATTAGTTCAGGATCCCCGTGTAGTCTCTGGGCACGCGCAGGACGCATGGATAGGCTATCGGGCCAGTCGGAGTGGACAGACGCAGCTCTTTTTACACCGGGTAGATACTAGTGGCTCTGAGCCTTTCGGACGAAACGGCCTCTGCGTCTCCTGCTCAGACACGGCCGCCGTGTTGGGGTGGGACATGGTTATTGGCGAGCAGGGCTGGGCCTTTCTGGGCTGGAGAAGCCCTACCCGCAGTTACTTAGCCGCCGTGGCTACGGATGGGCGTATCCCCTGGCGGCTCGCCCTCCCCGGAGCCACACAGCACCTAGCACTCCTGCCCCACCCCCAAGGAGGAGCTGTCTGCTTGATAGTAGATAATGAGGGCGTACAACTTACCGCCTGGGAAGCCGACGGTAGCCGCCGTTTCGCTCATACCCTTGCTTCAGCCGATAAGCCCCTCCGCAAAGCCCGCCTTCTCCCTAGCAATTTAGAGGGCTTTCTTGCTCTATGGGAACGCTTTGATGGACAGAAATGGCAGCTCTGGATTCAAAAATGGCGCTGGAGCGGCGAAGCAGAAGGACCCGCTTTCGTCCTCTCCGGCTTAGAAGCTAGCGTGGAGGCTGCGAGCTTCTTAGGAGATGGGTATGGAGGACTTCTCGCCGTCTATGAGTCTGTCTCGCTTAGCGGCGCTGGGAAAGACCTAAGGCTCGTACGCTACAACCGTAGTGGCAATCGCTTGTATGACCTCCCCCTCTGCACCGAGCCCGGCGACCAACAAAACCCCCGCCTTTACAAACGCGGCACCGACCTCCTTGTCGTCTGGGAAGATAATCGCAAGCAAGACTGGGATCTTTACTTCCAGCGCATAGATATCTCTACGGGCAAACCCCTCCTCCGCCCCGAAGGCGTACCCCTGATTGAGCTTCCCGGCCCCCAACGAAGCCCCCATCTCGTCCTAGACTACTTTCAAAATGAGCTCGTGGCTCTGTGGGTAGACCTGCGCCGATTGCAAGCGGATATTTACTTGCAACGCTTCAGCGCAGAGGCGAAACCACTCTGGGAATTTACCGGGCGGCCCTTGGCGGTGCAGCTCCACCAGGAACACAGCCTGGCCGTGGCTACACAAGACTTTCAATACTTCTGGGTCGCTTACTTAGAGGACCTGCCCCAAGAGGGAACCTATCCCCATCTCGTGCTGTGCAATACACAAGGACAAATACGCTTTCGTCGCCGTCTCGTCGGAAACACGGAGCGTCCCCAGGCCCGCTTCTCTGCCCTGCGAGCGCTCCCCTGGGGCGAATCTTTACTCTTATGCTGGCGCGATGACCGAGATGACGCCAAACGCCCTCAGCTTTATGTCCAGCTCCTAGACACACTGGGTGTGTCCCAGTGGCCTGCGCAGGGCCTTCCCCTAAGCCCCCAACCCCACCTTACCCAAGAGGCGCCCCAGCTCCTTCTCCGTCGCGATACCCTCTGGGCCCTATGGGAAGGCGAAGAGTCCGAAGTAGAATCCGACCTGTTTGCACAGGGGCTCACTCGTGAAGGGAAAAAACTCTTCTTGCCGAAGCCATTTCTCGTCTGCGGGGCGGATCGCGTGCAGCACGAGCCCCGATGGGTTCCCCATCCCACTGCTCTCTACGCCAGCTGGACCGATAGTCGTAGCTTAGAGGAGACGGGCTTTGATGTGTACGTACGGCGGGTCTGGCCGAGCGCCCCAGAAGCCGGCTGGCGAGCCCAACCTTCCCTCCAAAATAGCGCCTTCCTCTTTTTCACCCCTGAGGGCCGAGCCGCCCACCACCTCTGGCAAGAAGAAGTCGCCGGAAAGTACCAGATTCTGTATACCTTTGGTCCGCTCGGTGAAGTTACCTCGCCCCTCTTCCTCTCCCCCACAGCTAAACCGCAACGCTTCCTGCAAGCCATAGCTGCGCCCGAGGGGCAGGTCTACGCGGCTTTCTGTGAGGAGTCGCCAGGACCGTATGAGCAAGCGCTGCGCATCTTTGGTTTTTCCCAAGAAGGGGGAGTGCGGTGGCAGGCTCGTTCGCCGCTACCGTACAAGCACCACTTGTATCCCCAGCTCCACCTCCTTCCAGATGAGGATGTGCTTATTACCGCCTTAGCTCAGTCTGGCCAAGGGCGGTGGGACCTCATTTTTATGCGCTATGACTCTACAGGTGCTCTGAAAGACAAAGGCGTGTTGCTTTCTCCCGTAGCAGAACGCAGCCGCTGGCAACTCCAAGCTTCCGCAAAAGGCTACTGGCTTCTTTTGCAGCTACCTAACGGATACACTCTCTATCAGGGGGCGCGGTTAGAAGCGCTCAAGCCTGTGCGCTTGCCGGGGCCAGCTGATGAAGCCTTTCTCGTATCCTGGAGGAACCAGATGTGGCTCTTCTGGGCCTCTACCAACCGAGACAAGCTTCACCTTAGCCCCCTCTCCCCTCTGCCCTAAGCGGGCACTCGGATAAAGTGGCTCATCCGAATCAGAGCCTCTCTACGCTGGGCAATCTCTTTCTCGTCGGCATGCAGTAGGGCCTCGGGCCCGAAGCGCTCCACGCATAAGCTGGCCAGCACCGTACCTTGCACGATGGCCTCTTTGAGAACTTCCAGATTGAGGTGGCCCTGCTGGGCAATATAGCCCATCAGAGCCCCCGCAAAAGTATCCCCCGCCCCTGTGGGGTCAAACACATCTTCTAAGGGATAGGCCGGGAAAAAGTAGGTCTCACCCTCCTGCGAGAAAAGTAAGGCACCGTTTTCACCCTTCTTGATAAGGAGGTACCGAGGCCCCTTGGCGAGGATACTACGAGCACACCGCCGAAGGGAGTAGTCCCCGGCAAGCTGGCGAGCCTCTTCGTCGTTGATAGAGAGGATATCCACTTCGGAGAGAATGTCCTCCAACGGCCCACGAGCCCCTGTAATCCAATAGTTCATGGTGTCCAGCAGCACGACCTTTGGGCGAGGCTGCATCTGCTCGTAAATGCGCTTTTGGAGGCGAGGGTCCAGGTTACCCAAAAGCAAAAATCGGGCTCCCCGATACCCCGATGGCACCGTATCGGGAAATTCTTCTAACACATTGAGCTGCGTATCTAGCGTATCTCGGCTCTGCATATCGGCATGATAGCGGCCTGCCCAGAAAAACGACGGCCGCGTAAGATGCCGCACTACACCTGTAAGATCTACCCCGCGCCGCTCTAGCTCTGCTTGCATTTCGGCAGGATAGTCATGCCCGATAATAGACACTACCCCCACAGGCTGTACGAAGCGACTCGCAGCCAGAGCGATATACGTCGCTGCTCCCCCGACTATGCGTTCGGCTCGCCCAAAGGGCGTCTCAATGGTATCTAAGGCCATCGTCCCTGCTACTACAAGCTGCATGTGGGCAAATATACGCCCAGCTTATGTAGCTTTGCCCCAATGGAAGCGCCGCAGTTTTCTGAGGCTGAGCGAGCCCAAATAGAGGCCTTCTGCCAAAAATACCCCACCCGCCAGAGCGCCGTAATGCCTACCCTCTGGCTTGCCCAAGAGAAATTCGGCGAGCTTAGTCCCCCTGTCCTTCAGCTGGTAGCGCAAACCTTAGGCTTACCCTACGCGCACGTAGAGGGGGTAGCTACCTTCTACACCATGTACCTCACAGAGCGAAAAGGGCGCTGGCTCGTAGAAATATGCACCTGCTTCACCTGCGGCGAATGCGGAGGCAAAGAGCTCTGGGACTATGCCCAACAAACCTTGCAGCTAGATGAAAACAGCGTAAGCCCCGACAAAGTCTTTTGGCTGCGAGAAGCCGAATGTCTCGGCGCGTGCGACACCGCACCCGTCCTACAAATAGAGGGCCGGCGAATGGTCTTTTCTGTAACGCCAGAGAAGTTTGACGCAGTCATTGCGCAGCTCCGAGCCGGGCAGCTGCCCGAGTTTGAGTCGGTGCCCATCCGCAATCCGGACTGATATGCAGCCGGCGTACTTTCGGTTAGCGGATGGATGGGCTGCTGAGGGGTACAGTGTGGGCGCCTCTGGTACAGCTTTTGGGGAGATAGCCTTTCATACAGCGCTCACGGGCTATCCGGAGATTTTCACGGATCCTTCCTATCATGGGCAGATCCTGGTGATGACCCTGCCCCATATCGGCAATTATGGTACGGCGACCGAGGAGTGGCAGCACGAGAAACCCACCATCCGAGGACTCGTGGTACGCCAGCTGAGCAGCTTTTTTAGCCGCCCTGGGCGGGCATTAGGCCTTCCGGAGTACCTACGCATGCATGGAATTGTAGCCATCGTAGGCATAGATACGCGGGCCCTAGTGCGCCATGTGCGCGAGCATGGCGCTCAAAATGCCCTACTTACCACAGAGCCCCTTACTCCTGCCCTTCTGGACCAGCTGGCTGCTTACCCCAGTATGCAGGGGCGCGACCTGGCCAGAGAAGTATCCTGCCCCAAAGCTTATACCCTCGGCGACCCCACGGGCTTGCGTATAGCGGTGATAGACTACGGCGTCAAAAAAGCTATCTTGGACCAGCTTCTCGCCCGAGGAGCCTATATAGGGGTCTTCCCGGCCACGGCGACCCTGAAAGAGCTTTTGGAATTTGAACCCGTAGGCCTTCTTCTCTCTAATGGCCCAGGCGACCCCGCCGCCATGCCCTACGCCATTGACTTGGCACAGAAGCTCATAGATATTCATAAGCCCATCTTGGGCATTTGCTTGGGGCATCAGCTCCTTAGCTTAGCGCTGGGCGTGCCTACTTATAAGCTCCTCTACGGCCATCGGGGAAGCAACCATCCTGTCAAAGACCTACGTACGGGCCGCCTGGGCATTACCTCCCAAAATCACGGCTTCGCTACCGATAAGGAAGCCCTCCTAAAAAATCCTGACCTTGCGCTTACCCATATCAACCTCAATGATGACACTGTGGAAGGGTTTGCGCATCGGCACCTTCCCGTACAGGGCGTGCAATTTCACCCTGAGGCCGCTCCTGGGCCCCATGATAGCCATTATATCTTTGAGGAGTTTTTGGCTCAGGTGCGAGAGATAGCCCCCTCGCTGCCCTAACGGAGTAAAAGCCAAACCAACTTCGGAATCTGACCGTAGCTCAGGAGTAGCAATTGTTTTACCTTTGTGCCATGCGGATA
>CALKJV010000049.1 GCA_937995505.1 uncultured Bacteroidia bacterium
GCCTTGTCTTTTACTTTGGGGTGAGCGGCGTAGGCTTCGGCGTACAGTACCTTAGTTTCCAAATACTCTGGGGCGGCTTGTACGGCTTTATCCAGCATCTCTTTGGCTTTATTGACATCTTGCTCGCCGGTGATGGCGGGCACGAGGGCATAATATCCTCCAAAAAACCGATACCCCCCTCCGTAGAAGTAATCCGGCTGAAGCTCATACACCCGGTCCCAATAGAGGCGAATGATAGGGCGAGCCTTGAGCTTTTGGCCAAAAGGGGCATGCTTCCCATACCGAGCGATGCCCGCCGCCGCCCAATATAGTAAGGGAAGCTGTTCTTTGCCGGCTTTTTTCACGAGTTCTTCATCTTTCGTACCGGCGGGTAAGCCTAGCTCCTTGAGCAGCGCCTCTTTGCAGAGCTGAAAGGTCTTGTCGTACCGCTCAAGCCGTTTGCTTTTGTCCTCTGTCTGCTCGCCAAGGAGGTAATAGAGCCGAGCGAGCTGTATAGTGGCTTCTATGGAGAGGGGGGCGCTTTTCTCCAGGAGGGCTATGGCTTTTTCGGCTTTTTCGGGATTGTCTCTTGCTGCCCATAAGGCGTCTAACTCAGATTGGGCGAAAACTACGCTTGCTAGCACAGCCCAGGCAGTCTTACGCATGCGGCAAGTATAGGGAAATTTGCTTGTATACGGGTACTTAGAGGAGCTTGGGGTCTTTTTGCAAAAGCCTACTTATCCGATAGCTCGGAAAAGGCAGGCATCGGAGTGAAGCGTGGTGCAGTAGGGTTAGAAGCCTGCTTTTAGCTACAAGCAGCCGAGACGCTGTAAGAAGGGCAGGGCTCACTACTCACCCAGGCGATATTCGTGTGGCCTGTGCCCAGGAGATTACCTCCTATCTTTGCCGCCCATGGAAGTACGCATCGCCTCCACCTTACAATCCGAGTTACCTGTGCTGTGGGTCGTCTCTCCCGAAACCGATGAAGCCACCTGGGCTGCCCAGGTGGGCGCAGTGGGTCTGACGCCCGCTCAGTTTCCTCTGGCCAAACGACTCCGTTTCTTTAACAACGGGAGCGTGGCTGCGCTGCAGGTGCCCCTACCAGCTCACACCTTAGAGCACCTGCGAAGGGGCATCTTCTATGCCCTCCGCAAAGCCGAAGAGGTAGGCTGGAAAGAAGTGCAGCTGACTTGGGCCTGCCCAGAGACGCAGACGGACGAAGACTTTTTTCAGACTCTGGGCGAGATGTCGCTTATGTCTTTGTACCGCTTCACGAAGTATGCGGTCGATCCACCGGCTTCGGTAGAGCGCATTACGGTAATCGCTCCCGAGCGGTATCAGGGGGCGGTGGAGCGGGGCTTCATCATCGGGCGAGCAGTAAATATGGCTCGAGACTGGGTCAATGAACCCCCGAATGTGCTCACCGCAGAGGAGCTTGCCCGGCGCATCGCAGCCGTAGGGGCAGAAGTGGGCTTTTCGGTAGAGATCTGGGATAAAGCCCGCATAGAAAAAGAAGGCATGGGGGGCATCCTCGCAGTCAACCGCGGCAGCCTAAACCCACCTACCTTCACCATAGCCACCTACAAGCCAGAGAACGCTCGCAACAGCCGACCTTTCGTGCTGGTGGGCAAAGGGCTCGTTTTTGACACAGGCGGTCTGAGCCTCAAGCCCACCCCTGATAGCATGGACGCCATGAAGTGCGACATGGCCGGTGCAGCCGCTGTCATTGGAGCCCTGCGCGCTATTGCCCAGCTCAAGCTGCCTTATTATGTGATCGCACTAACCCCCTCTACCGACAACCGCCCCGGCGAAAATGCCTATACCCCCAATGACATCATTCACATGTACGACGGTACGCCGGTGGAGATTCGCAATACAGATGCCGAAGGGCGGCTCATCTTAGCAGATGCGCTGGTATATGCTCGGCGGTTAGATCCCGCCTTCGTGCTGGACTTTGCTACACTTACTGGGGCTGCCGCTATGGCTGTAGGAAGGTATGCTTCTGTACTTTGCACCAATGCCGGATCGGCCTTTCGCGATGCCCTGCTAGACTCAGGCCAGCACACGTATGAGCGCTTGGTGGATCTGCCGCTGTGGGAAGAGTACGGCTACCTCATCCAAAGCGACATTGCGGCTATCAAGAATACTGGCACCGGCCGCGAAGCGGGCGCTATTACGGCAGCGAAGTTTTTAGAGTACTTTGTGCGCTACCCGTGGGCGCATGTAGATATTGCCGGTACAGCCTACCTTACATCGCCGGCCCCAGCGGATAGGGCCTTTCCTCGTCACTATCAGATTAAGTACGCTTCGGGGGTGGGTGTGCGGCTTACAGTAGATTTTCTTCGGCGCCATGGAGAACGGCTCTTCAGCTGAGCTGCTGCGAGTAGGCTTCTCTATCGGGGAGCCGGGGGGGATAGGTCCGCAGCTCCTTCTAGAATTCCTGGAAGGGGAAGGGTGGCAAGAGGCCTTCATTCCCGTGGTCTTTGGCCATCGCAAGGTTATTGAGCGCTGGAGGAATCATTTAGGCCTGCGCAGTCTACGATACCACCTCGTGCGTTCAACGGCTGAAGCCAAGCCCGCTCAGCTTAACCTGATAGAGTGCGGACCAGGGGTAGACTTTCCGATAGGAAAGCCTACGCCCGAAGGAGGCACCCTAGCACGGGAGTCGTTTTGCACCGCAGTGGCCCAAGCCCAAGCTGGTACGCTAGATTTACTGGTAACGCTGCCTGTGGATAAGTCAAGCTTTTTCCACGAGACTACTTTTCCGTATCGAGGCCATACGGAATATCTCCGGGCCGTCTATCCCGACACGCCACCCCTTATGGTCATGGTGAGCGATGGGCTTAAGGCGGGGGTCGTGACCGAGCACATTCCGCTAAGGTCCGTAGCGGAGCAGCTCACGGCCGACCAGCTGCGGTGGGCGGTGCAGACTCTGAAGCAGGGCTTACAGGCCGACTTTGCCATATTGGCTCCTCGCATTGCCGTATTGGGCCTGAATCCCCACGCAGGCGATGGCGGGCTCATCGGTACTGAGGAAAGCGAGTGGATAGCCCCTACCCTTCAAGCCCTGCGCGAAGAAGGCTATCTCGTCGGCGGTCCTTTCTCGCCCGATGGGTTTTTCGGGGCAAGGGCTTACCAGCAAGTGGATGCCGTACTAGCCCTTTACCATGACCAGGGGCTCATTCCCTTCAAGCTCCTAGTGGGGTGGGAGGGATTTCAGTGGAGTGCAGGGCTGCCCTTCGTGCGCACGGCGCCGGACCACGGGGTGGCCTATGACCGAGTCGGAAGCGAAGCAGCAGACCGTAGCAGCTTAGCCGCTGCTGTATGGGAAGGCCTCGCTATGGTACGGCGGCGCCGTTCTTGGAAAGAGTCGCAGACCGAGCCTGCCTAAGCCCATGGGCCCTGCCGTCGTGTGGCTTCTCCCTGAGCACCCTACCACGCATTACGGCTTCATGGGTGAGCTGTATGCCCTGCTTACGGAGCGGCTCTCCGCGCGGCTAGCTTGCTGGAGCGTCAGTTGGAATCCCAAGTGGCCGGCTGGATCTGCCGGCTACCGAATGGAGATTTGGAATGCTCGGGGCCGCCATGTGGGCTTTTGGGGGCCCTGGAGCTTGCGAGCTCTCGCCCGCACCTTAGAAAGTCTCTGGCAGCTAGAGGGGTTTCGCCCGCAGGTCGTGCAGCTAAGTACCCTCAGCTGGACGCGCCGGCTTGCCCAGCGCTGGCATAGGCGCTTCGCCGCTCAGGTGAGTAGCCCTTTCCCCCAGCTCGGCGAGCCATACACTCTCCTCCTACCTACCACCGGCATCGGACCCCTCCAAGCGGTACTGCCCAAGCATCTTACGCTCTTTTGTTCTGCCGATAGCGCTGACGAGGCTGCCTACACGGCAGAACTCTTAGCCCTTGCAGGCTATTCCGTGCGGATTGTAGGCTACCCACGCACCGCTACTCCGCTGCGCAGCGCTGCGGCGCGATTTGCTGGCCGTATTGATTTAGTGCTTGGACTCTCGGTGCAAGAGATAGAGCTCTGCGCTCAAGCGACAAAGGCACTTGTTCAAGTAGGTTCAGAAGAGGGACCTATGCTCCAATGGGGGCGGCCGTGGTTTTGTCACGAAGCCCATCCGCTGGCTTCTCGGGCTACCGGTACTTATGCAGACCCAGCCGACTTGCCTATTCTGATCGGTTCGGCTCGCTGGGAGGCCCCCACCTTAGAGCCAGAAGAGTTCGTAGAACGCCTTGTTCAGGTTTACACTTCTACAGCAAAGGCCAGCTGATTGTGGCGAAACATCTCTTTGCGCAGGAGCTTGGGGTAAGTCGCTTGAGCTAAGAAGGGCAGAGTCGCTTTGAGCTTTTCCCAGAGGGCGAGATGGGTTTCGGGCAAGCCTAAGGGCTTTTTGAGTAACTGGCCTAGGCGTATAAGCAGCATCCAGCTTGGGAGGCAGTCGGGAATATTTTCGGGGTGGCGCCACTTATCTACCGCTTGCCCTGCTGCATCTAAGCGGCTCTTGGATAGATAAAACCAGTCTTCTGGGCGCATTTGCTGCCACTGCCGTACAGGTTGTACGGTTTGGGCGATGCCTTGGGCATTTACATACGTGCCAAAGCTCTCTAAATGCGTAGCCGCTGGCAAGATCCAGTGGAGCCGTTCGTAGCCAGCGATAAGCTGGTACAGGTGGGCTACGATGGGGAAGTTTTCGGGCAGGGTAGGCAGGAGGGCTTCTAACGCTGCGTCGTCCTCTACCCAATAAAGGAGCGAGAAGGAACCTTTTTGCAAGAGGGCTTGGAGCTCTGGAAGGGAAGTCGGTTGATAGCCGAGGGCTTCAGCGGCAGCGGCATTCGGGGTGCGGTCGTCTTTGCGCAGAAAGTCGTCTCCCCAGCCAGGTTGGATATGGGGCACATAGACAAGGGGGCTTTCGGGGGAAACTTTTTCCGCAAAAACCTTAAGCATATAAAGGGTTTCGGTGCTGGCATAGGCTGAGCCTACGAAGAGGATTTTCCCGCTATGAGCTTCCAGAAGCTGGGCGAGGGCGGGGAGGCCGGCTTCCCAGGTCGTAGGAAGGTCTCCAGCTTGGCGTAAGCCGGAGGCCCTCCGCTCATTGTACTTGCGGTAATCTAAGCGCCCCGCATCGCAGAGCCAGTATTGATTTATGGCGAGGTTTTTTCGGGGAGTGAGGCGCATGACGAGGTTATCGCGCACCCAGACGTATGTGTTGCAGCCTCGGGCGCAGCCTGTACAAATAGAGGGGGTGTAGTTCATTTCCCAGGGTCGAGCCTTGAAGCGATGATCGGCGCTGGTAAGCGCTCCGACCGGGCAGATATCTACCGTATTGAGCGAGTACGGGTCATCAAAGGGCTGACCGTGCGCAGTAGCAGGGTAATTTTGGTTGCCTCGCTGGATGATAGTGAGCTGGTGCGTTCGAGAGACTTCGTCGGTGAAGCGTACGCATCGGGTGCAGTTGATGCACCGTTCGGCATCCAGAATTACTCGGGGGCCTAAGGGAATGCGTTTGGGCTTATGTACTTTGAGCTCTTCAAAGCGGGAGCCTTCGGGGCCGTATTTGTAGGTCCAGATTTGGAGGGGGCATTCGCCGGCTTGGTCGCAGATGGGGCAGTCTAGAGGGTGATTGATGAGGATAAACTCTAAGACGGCCTGCTGAGTAGCTCGTACGGTCTCTGAGGTTCGGTGGGTGCGCACATGGAGGTCTGGGGCGAGGTCTGTGGTGCAGGAGGGGGTAGGTTTAGGCCCCCATGCGATTTTGAGGGAGCCGTCTGCTTCTCGGAGGTATTCGCCGGTTTGGCGGTCTTTGACGGGGAAGCCGGTCTCCACGAGGCACATGCGGCAGTTGGCGGGTATGCTCAGGGCGGGGTGGTAGCAGAAGTAAGGAATCTCAATGCCGTGGTCTAAGCAAAACTGGAGGAGCTTGCCGGGCTGCTCGTAGGTGTAGGCCTGCCCGTCTATGTAGAAGGTCGGCATAGCGCAAACATAGAAACAATTTAGGGCTTAGGGGGGGTAGAGAAGTAGGCTTCTAAGAGGCTTAGGAAGGTTTGAGCGTTTTCGGAGAGGTTAGAGAAGCGGTGGACCCAGCGTCGGTTGGGGTCTGCCCAAGGGCGCTCAGAGTGTAAAAGTAGGGGTTCTAAGTCGTGGAGGGCTGCTGCGAGATTCTGAGCGGTGAAGGGTTCTACGAAGTAAGCGTTATAGCCATGGGTGAGCAGCTCTAAGTAGCCGGGCAGGGCTGGTACGACAGGCAAGCAGCCAGCGAAGCGCCCTTCAGCTAAGGCGTAGCTGTAGCCGTCGTAGAGGGGAGCGCTGAGTAGAGCCGCGCTTTCTTGCCAGAGAAGCCGCATATCTTTTTTTGACATTATTTTTTCAATAAATAAAAACTTTTCTGGAAAATGTTTTTCAAGCTCGCGGGCTTTATTCTGCAGGGTGGGGTGGGGAGGGTAGGGGCCGGCTAGGAGAAGGAGAGCGAGGTTTTGGCCGCCTTGGCTTAGGTAAAGTGAGAATCCCTCTAGGATTACGTCGGCCCGATAGAGCAGAGTAGCCCCGCGCGGCGCGACGAGAAGGGGGCGTCGCAGCTGTGAGAGGCGCTCCCAGAGCTCCGACCTTTCTCCACCCCTCTCACTTCCTTCCAATGAAATGCCCGCAGGGAGTTCAATATACTTTTTATTTTTTA